>JBQCJC010000686.1:0-2860 GCA_051953135.1 Thermoanaerobaculia bacterium
ATGGAAGGAGACGAGCCGCCGGGTTCTCCGGCGGCGCGGATCAGTTCGAATAACCGGGGCGTTCCTCTCCAAGCTTCGACGGGAAGTAACAAAAATCGCCCCACGGGTCGAGGCGGCCATCGCCGGTGATGTCGACAACACCGGGAATGATCACCGAGGTGGACCGGGCATCGTCAGGCCAATCGGCATCGACGACGCGAACATTGGTCACATGCTCGCCATCGATGACGATATTGCGATACACGCTCGGGTTCTGAACAACGCCCCATGTCGGATCGACGTGAAACCACTGGTTCTGCTGTTTGTGAAAATATTCGACACACGCATGGGCCTGGGTGACGCCTTTGCGCGTCCATAAAACCATCTTCAGTCTAGCGGGGATCCCGTTCGCTCGCAGCGCGCTGATTAGAACGACCGCCTTTTCGTCGCACATACCCGACCGGCGTCTCAGGATCAGGTTGTCCGAATCCGTAAAGACATCGTTATTATTCGTCATGTCGTAATCAATTCTCTTGAATACGCGACGGAAGAGGCGATAGACGATCTCGTGGGTTCCGGTAGCAGTGACGTCCGCGAACGCAGTCACAGCAGCGTCGTGAGGGTGATGCAAATCGTTCGTCGATTCCGCATCTTCGATCCCCGGCGTACAGGTGTGCGGCGGCACAACCGTTGGCACTTCCAGCAATGGTCCATTGGGATCGACCAGAAACGTTCTCGACTCGACGCCACGAGTGCTCAGGCGCCAGCGCAGCGTAATTGTTGCTCCACTCATTCCCGGCACCGGCGTCGCAACGCCGATTCCTTCGCCTGTGAAACCCATCACGTTGAACAGACTCGCTTTTGCGGCGTTGTAGCTGTTGAGCACATCAGCTTGTGAAAACAGTCGATGATCGAGCACGGTCGCCTCGCCTTCTTCCGGCTGGGTTACGCGCATCGCGAAAATTTCTGAGGACGTGATCGGACCCGCCTTCTGTGCATAAACGATTCTGAAATCCCCGTCGCCCGCGGAGCTTTCGCCCCACCGCTGAAATTGGGCAGGTTGATCCCATTGCAGGAACGGCTGGTAGCTGAATACTTCCCGGTGCGCACCGATGAAATCCGCGCGGTAATCCAGTGGCGGCCCATCCGCCGCCCGCACTGAACTTCCGGCACAGAGGATCACAATGAAGGCAATCGCAAACAGTCGTATTTTTCTCATGGCACGTTATCCGGACCGCAGTTGATTCCATCGACGAAGGGCGGTGGCATCATTGAAATCACAGGACAATTCCCGGGATCCGGCATATCGATGAATTTCTTCAATACACACGGATCCGGATCGAAGAACATCACATTCGAGCTATTGAGGTGACAGACACCGGCAGCAACCGGCAGATAACGCACATAGGCCCGAGTCCCGTCGTGCTTTACGTTTTTCGCGAGAAACTCGTAATACAAAGGGAAATGATGGTCATAAGACTCACTAATCGTGGACATCTGCAGTTTCGCCAGCGCCTTGACACCGACGCCGGCCGGCTCATCCGGTGCATTGGCGAGCGTGAGCTCGATCTCACCGTCGCCATCCGCGGTGAATTTGAGAAAATTCGCCGCGGCGCCTCCGTCCGTGGATGTTTGGAGAATCAAGGTGTCGCCTGTGATGTCGAACGTCCAGTCCACACCATCCGCAATTTGTTGCTGATGCAATGAGCCGACGCTGGACGGCGAGCTTTTGAAATCCCAAACAACCGGAACGACGCCAGCTGCCTCCAGTTTGCCGAAGGTCACATCGAGGAACGCCGCGATTTTGTGATCGGCTTTCTTCGGAGTCAGATACATCGGATCCAGATCCGCGTTTACGATCCGCGTGCCGTCGTTCTTACGACTGACGCGGCTGAGCCGCGGCAGGAAATAAAGTGATTTCGTGTCGGCGGGACAGACGCTCGTGGGTGCCGCTTCACTGTAACTGAGCGCTGTAGGGGATCCGCCGGAGACGCTCACCTTTTCCGCGCCAGTCAATTGCACCCAGTGATGCACAGTTTTGTCCGCCGGGTTCACAATCTGCTGCCGTGTTCTGCTGTCTAACACTGTCAGGTTGTAGTCGCTATGCGCAAGGATGACGGCGATGTGCGGCACGATGTGATGCACGGACGCGGCGCCGCTCTGGTCCATCAGGTAGATTCTTTTAGGCGGCGGCGTTCCGGCCATTGCCGTATCCGCAAATGTCACCAGCCCGGTGACGTGCACAGTGACCTTCGTGATTGTCTGTGCGAATAAGGGTGTTCCTGTCAGGATCAATCCAATGAGCATCCGTCGTAATGCGCGCATCATTTCTCCTCTCTCTATGAGCCAATGAACTGAAATGCCGCCCAGTCGTAGTGGGCCCTTTGTCTCGGGTCATCGAGCGCCACCTTCTGTGCGGCGCGCAGCGCTTCGCGTGCATTGCGTCCGGACGCGAGCACCGCATAGAAGTGCGACGTGACGGCGCTCGACTGTTTGTCTGCGACAGGCCAGAGCGTCGCAACCGCGGAGCGGGCGCCGGCCAGCAGAAATGCGCGCGCAAGACTGGCAGTACCGTCGTTCGTCACGCGACCCGCGCCCGTCGAACATGCCGCAAGCACCACCACCTGCGTGTGCAATGGCCATTGCGCGATCGCCGAGGCGCGGAGCGGCTGGTTGTTGCTAAGAACGAGTGCCGAGCGGCCGGCGCGACGCTCATCCATGACCGCGTGTCCGGAAAAATGAAACAGATCCGCGTCCACAATGGCCGCCGCGACCCGCGTCTCCGTCACATCCTCCCCGGTCAAAACCTCTGCACCAGGAAATCGCGAGGCAATCCGCAACGCGTCCTGTTCCGCCGCCGCGAGTCTCGTGAACGAACCGC
>JBQCJC010000687.1:0-5913 GCA_051953135.1 Thermoanaerobaculia bacterium
TTTACCTGCGCCGGCATGGGTGAAGGCGGAACGGCAGTCCGACGGCAAGTTGAAGGTGACCTGGGCGACGGTCACAGGAGCCGTCACCTATTCAGTTGAACGCTTTCGTCTCGTTGCTTCCAGCGCCGAATGGAACACGACGACCTTGACTCAGCCACTGATCCAGGGTTCTCCGGACATTACCCTCACTGCTACACCCGTGACATACATTTATTCAGTTCGAGCGAAAGCTTCCGATGGACTTTATTCAGCAAGGACGAGTGACTATTCGACGACGGCCACAAATCTCTGGTCGCAAACCGTCGCATCGGGGCAGCCAATTACCGGCGCACCGATCCAGGAGTTGCGGCTTGCCGTGGACGCGTTCAGGTATGCGTACCGTCAAAGTGCCGCTTATGTGGGTAGTTCGACACCGACCGGACTCATCACCGCGGCGAACATTTCCGATCTTGTCGTGAAACTCAACCAGGCAAGGACGACAACGATCGGTGCGTTCGTCTATGTGACTGTGCCGTCGCCATCGCCCGGCGGGCCCATTCTGGCGCAGCACATCCTTCAGCTTCGTTCCGCGTTGGATTAGGAGTCCCCGATGAACTTGAAATCTCTAACGCTACTGATGCTCGTCACATTCGGTTCTGTCCGTGCGAACGCGCAGACGGTAACCGCCGACGCAGTCCCGTCGCTTGAGAGCAGAAACCGCGTCGTTGCCACATGGAAAGCGAGCGGTGAGGCAATGACCTGGAACGCCGGCGTCGCTTATGCGTACGACGGTGCTGGCAACATCCGGACGATCGGGGCGGATCCGCAGCTTTACGACGCCGTTGGCCGACTCATCCAAAGTGATATCAACGGAAGCCGTCAATCGTATACGTATGACGGATTCGGAAATCGGTTGACGTGTACCGCCTCAGGGACTGATTGTCAGTATGGATATACGGTCAATTCCGTGGAAAACAAGAACCGTATGTCGAGCGTAACCTACAGTGCCGCAGGGAACGTCACCGGGCTCGGGTCGATGACAGTCGTCTACGACTCATTGAACATGCCGGTGAAAAAGACGATCGGTGCCGTTAACGAGCTTTATGTGTACACGGCCGATGAGGAACGCATTGCCGTTTACGACGCGGTGGCGAACTGGCGTTGGACGATTCGCGATGTGTCTGGCAAGGTTCTGCGCGAGGTAACGAGTCAAAACAGTTCAGGTGGCGCACTCGGTTCCTCCGCATGGGCATGGTCTAAAGACTATGTCTATCGCGACGGTGCTTTACTCGCCTCGGTGCAGCCGAATGGCGGCTCTCCAAGCACCTACCACTACCACCTGGACCACCTCGGCACCCCACGGCGCATCACGGATAACGCCGACGCAATCATTGGTATCCACGACTACTATGCCTTCGGCCCTGAAACCGCCGGAGGTACCAATGAGCCTTCCGTTTCGCGCTTGAAGTTCACGGGCCATGAGCGTGATTTGAGTACCGCCGGGTCCGGCGTGCTCGAACTTGATTACATGCATGCGCGGTACTACGCCGGGGCAATGGGGCGCTTCTTGTCGGTGGATCCGGGGAGGGACTGGAATCTTCATCAGCCGCAGTCGTGGAACATGTACGCGTACGTCCGGAACAACCCGATCAACACTGTCGATCCGACGGGCAAATGGGGCTGGAGCGACTTCAAACAATGGGTCGGTGACCGCGGTGACGCTCTCTCGAACTGGTGGCGCGAGAAGTGGCACAAGGACATACCGGCGCCTGCGGATCAGTATGGAGCCGTCGAAGCTCTTGAGGACGCTGGATACTCGCAAGCGGAAGCTCAGGAGATCGGCAATCCTCAGGCGCGATGGGCAAATGCGCGTGCAGAGGCGGGAGCGATTATTAGCGACGAAGCGTCGAGAGAAATCGCGACGCAGGTTGCGATGTCGGCCATCGGCGGAATAGTGGTGAAGGGGTTGAGCCGTGAAGCGCTGATGCTGAGGAAAGCCTTGGCAAGCGAGGCGCAGATGGCAGAAGAGGGAATAAGGATCGCCGGAACCGGGACGCGGACTGTATTGCGAGATACGCCTCGACTCGCTGCGACGTATGGGGGCGAAGCGGCCGACTGGGTCAAGATGAGAAGCTCGAGCTACACGGCGGCCGATGGTGTCAGGTTCGAGACGCATTGGTATCAGAACATTCGAACTGGCGAGCGAGCCGAGTTCAAGACAAAGTTCCAGTGAGCCATGCGCGTTAAATGTCTTTCAGAGAGGCCATCACCTGAGCAAATCGCGGCGTTCGGTGAGGGCTACTACAAGAATCAGTCGTTCGGTGTACAACCGGGAACGACATACACGGTTCTCGCGTTGACGTTCCACGTCAGATCGAATTTTTATGGAACAAACGTAACGGTGGCAATCGATGATAACGATGGTCACCTGACAGAGGTGCCGCTTTGTCTCTTCGAGGTCGTGGATGACCGTTCGTCGCGCCATTGGGTCATCCGACACTGGGAAGACGGCTCTGTAGCGCTGTGGCCGCCGTCGTTCTTTTCGGAGTATTACCACGATGACCTGTCGGAAGGAGTCCCTGAAGTAGTCAGCGACTACGAGCGCGTGAAACGGCAAATCGAAACTGAAGCGAGCGTGCCTGAGCTGCGCGCTCTCTGAGTTTAGAAACGTACCGTTCGCCGATCGCCTCTTCGACCTCACGAGTCGCGCGAGAGGGACGCATGTCGCGAGCTGAGCGTCCACCCGCCCGACCCCGCGAACGGCCGTGCATCGCTCCGTGGGGCCGCCCAAGACGGTGTTGCGGCTGACATGGCCGCGGGCTGCGTGGCTCCGCGCGCCCGTGCATGGCGAGTTCGCGGCGCCCTCTTCGGCGGCGGCCTGACCACCCTGCCCGACTACATGCACGCGCGGTATTATGATCAGGGAACGGGGCGCTTCTTATCGGTAGATCCGGGAGGCTGGGATGAATATCGTCCGCAAACATGGAATCGATATGTTTATGCCGAGAACAATCCAATTCTGAAAGTAGATCCAGACGGGCGACAAACGGCTGTGCCACTCCCCGGTGTTGGTCCGATACCGCCGGTAGCGCCGGCGCTTTACCATGCGCAACAGATGCGCACAAATCCTTCGTATCGACGTGCGGCAGTCAATGCTTTCAGAAAACTGCAAGGCGCCGGCTATGGCTTATTAGCTCTCGGCATATTGGCGGTGTCGCGGCCGTTCTTGGTAACGCCGTCAGGTACTATTCTGCCCGGAGGAAAAGATATCAACCTTGTGCCGACGGCAACGGGAACGGATTGGCTCCAGATGCATGACACTCATGTTCATGGTACCCAACCGCACACACATCGTCCCGAACTACACGTCGGCCCAAATGGTGAGATCAACGTAGAGCGCACAGATAATCCAACAACCGCAGAAGACATCGATGAAGCCGACAAGCGAGTAAAAGACGGCGGCCTGAGACCGCGCGCTAATCGAGATGATAAGGGCGATCTCAGACCTAAGCCGCAACCGAAGAAAAAAGACGAATCGAAGGAACAGCAATGACTCAATTCATGCTGTGCGTACTTGATCCCGAAGCTCCCATGCCGTCGCAATTGGAGTTTAGACCCATCGAACACTGTGACTCTTGGTTGCAGGAGGTTGCGCGTGCACTCTTTCCACGATGCGAGGTTCGCATACCGCGGACGAAGAATGGCATTTCGATCGATGGCGTGTTCACCGAAGCGCATAACGCGCTTTATAACGGCCGCGAGTTCGACGTGACACAGCTTGAGCACGTTCTGCCTGAAATGCTGAATACCTGTAAATCGGTGGCCTTGTGGTGGGGCGATGAGTGGCAAGATCTGCCTGTTATTAGCTCCGAAGCTAAATTGCTCTCTGAACTGAAAAGGCAGTTAGCAGCGCCAGTCGGAGATGTGTACCTGCTGTGGAATCGCGACGTGAACGATGCTGCGTCGCCGCCGTGAACGGATTACCTTTACCTGTGTTGCTTCCGATTGCGCGATGATCGTTGTGTAGAACTTGTGCTGTGGCCGCACGCGTGAGCCGCCCGCCCGTATTGTCGTTTGTCGCCAGGCGCTGCGCGGTTCGTTGTCATCATCGA
This sequence comes from Thermoanaerobaculia bacterium, assembly GCA_051953135.1. Taxonomy (GTDB): domain Bacteria; phylum Acidobacteriota; class Thermoanaerobaculia; order Gp7-AA8; family Gp7-AA8; genus QHVT01. Next base: position 4,092 of record JBQCJC010000687.1, read on the forward strand.
AGTCATTGTGACGAGCAGAATGCGACTTCACGGGCGACGCATTCGACCTCTCGCGCCAATTGTTCTATCAAAACGAGTTCGATCCGTGCTTCATCGTCGACGGGCGAACCGCAAAGGACAACGGGTCAAGCAACTGCGTTGGGATGCCATCGAAATAAGCATGAACATCGCTTCTGCAGCCGTTAAAGCAGCGAGCCCAGTGTGTGCTGGCGCGATCCACCCTCACTCCTTCTCAATCCCAATATTCCCATTCGAATTATTCAACTCGACCTTACAACCACCCTTCCCAATCACCCCACTTAGCGTGCCTTCGGAAATGTTTGTCGTTGTAATGGGGAAGGCGGTGTTGATGTGGCCGAAGGAGGTTCGGGCATTCACCGTGTAGTTGCCGTCGGGGAGGGCGAGTTTGATGGGGCTGAAGTTGGTTTTTAGGGAGATGCTGCGGCATTCGCGGATGCCGGTGACGGAGATGGCGCCGTTGGAGTTGGAGACGTCGATGGTGCTGCCGGCGTTTTCCAGGAAGACAGACCCGAAACTGGCTCGGACTTTGGTGCCGCCGGTGATGTCGTTGAGGGTGACGCTGCCATTGGAGCTCTCTACTGTGGCTGAGCCTTTGACGCGTTCGGCGCGGATGGTGCCGAAACGGGCGTTGGCGTCGAGTGGACCGCCGATGTCGCTGACTCGGATGTTGCCGTTGCTGCTCGTCACTGTGGCGGCGCCGCCGATGTTTTTCAGGGTAATGCCGCCGAAACCTGTATCGATTTTGGCCCAGCCGGTGATGCCGTCGGCGTCGACTTTCGAGTTGGAGCCATCGACTTGAAGGTTCCCTTTGATCCCACTGACGTTAACGCTGCCGAATGAATTCTTAACGGTGGCGGAGCCGTTGACGTTTGTCAGGTCGACACGCGCGTTTGTCGTGGTGATGTTCGCGGATGCGCCCACGCTAGACGCTTTGATGCCGCCGAACGCATTCGTTGCTTTGAGCGCGCCGCCGACGTCGATGATGTCGATCTGACCGTTGCTGTTATCGAGCGTCGCGCTATTGCGCACGTCGCTGACGTTGATCGAGCCGAAGCGGTTCGTCACTGTGAGCGCGCCTTCCACTTTGCGCACTGTGATCGAGCCGTTACTGTTCGTGACAGTAAGATCGCCGCGATTATCCGTCACTTCGATCGAGCCGAAGCTGTTATTGAGCGTCTGTGATCCACGTCCGCCCTGCAACGAGATGGCGCCCTGCTTATTTTCGATCATGCTCGACGCAATGCCTTTCGCGTCGGTATTGCCGAAGCGATTTTTTGCAGTGACGCTGGCATTGGCTGGGACCGTGACGGTCATATCGATGGAATAGGACAGATGCAGGCGCCCGCCCGAGCTACGAATCGAGGGGACGAGAGTACGAATCGTGACGCCCGAGGAGTCCGGCACGGCCGTAATGTGAATCTGTTTGCCGAAATCGTCGTCGGACGAGCGGATTGTGGCGCGTACCTGCACGACGTTATTCGTCGATGTGCGGATATCGAGATCGCCGAACGCGTGATCGATCGTGACGCGTCCGCCGTTGAAGGCTACATCGCGGCCGAATTTCAGTTCAAAGCGGCTCTCGTCATCGTCGGCGAAAACCGGTGCTGTAAGAAACGCTAAGAGAAACAGCCCAAGAAGAATGCGCACGTTATTGATTCGAGACATGGTCGTCCTCCCGCAATACGTCCTGGAGCGTGCGCTGCTTTTCCGAATACATGGTCAGCAGTTGCTCGCGGAGGTGTGCGTTCTGTCGGTTGCTGTCGATATTGGCCTGACATTCCGCGATGGCGTCGTCGAGCAG
>JBQCJC010000688.1:0-4540 GCA_051953135.1 Thermoanaerobaculia bacterium
TGCGTTCGCCCGAGCGCGGTGGGAAAGAAGCCGCCGCCGGCGAGCGTCTGGCCGAGCGGAAACGCGTAGTGCAACACGCGATCGGCTTCGGAGTAGAGACTCTTCGACGCGATGCCGGAATGTTGGACCGCGGTATTCAGCGGCTGTTGCTGTTCGAGTAAATCGGTCGGCACCGCACCCGCCATGAAGACCACTCGGCGCAGTTTGAGTCCGGCGACGGGCTGGTGTCGAAGCAGCTCATTGAGCGCGTGAATCGTTTCGAGCGTCAATCGGCATCCGAGCGAGTGCGCAACGAACGAGATCTCGAGCTTGCCGGTTTCGACCGCGGAGTCGTGAATGTCGCGCGCAAACCGGCGCGCGATCGTGCGCACTTTCGCGAGTGCGCCGAGGTAGTACGCACCGTGCGACCAGTTGTCGCCCGGCCAGTAGACGCCGACGATCGTTGCACGGACTCCGGTGCCGAGGAGCTCGACGAAATGTTTGTATGACGCGGACGCCGCCTCCTGATCGTTGTTGTAGCCGTGCACGAAAAAGAGGATCGAATCGAATTGCGTCAGCCGCCCGCCGGGACTGAGCATGCCGAAATCGCGAATGCCGCCACCTTTGTCACTCAGGCGATAGGACAGCGAGGGCTCGAAGTAACGCGCCATCAGTTTGCCTTCGCGCGAAGACCACTCAACGCGGTGACGACGTCTTTTGCGAGCGGAGCGATCATGCCGCCGAAGAACGCGAGGACGATGGCGCTCATCACGCTCAGGTTTGGATTCGACGCATAGATCAGCCACGAGATGAATGCGGCACAGCCGAATACCGCGACGAACTGGTTGGATCGCGCCCAGATGTATTCCGTTCGCGTCTGAAACGCGTCGAGCTTGCGCGTGACGAAATGGTCGAGCCGCGCGCGAGCTCTCATCGCGGCTTGCGCGCCTTCGGGCAATTGCGCGTCGGATGTTCGATCCTTGTCGAGCGTGCGCGAATACTCGCGCCAGACATGCGCATCGTCCGGCGTGTTCGCGCTTTGACGCGATGCGCCTTCACGCTCCGCCGCGAGCGATTCAGGTGTTCGGGTGAGAAAGTCGTAGAGCCGTGGATAGACGTCGGGGAAATCCATCGCCACGTTCGCCGCGGCCTGGATCTGTCCCATCATTTTGTCCGTCGGCTGATCGAACAGCGCGCCTGACGAGTCGACCTCCGCAACAGTCAACAGGAGCAACTCGCCGTACGCATTACGAACCCACGCCGTGACCGCGGCGCGATGGTAGAAGAGTCGCGCGCGCGTAACGGTTTTGACGAGCTCCAGCAGGGCCATGGTGATCGTTGCGACGGCGGCGAGCAGCACCGCATAGGCGAGAATATTGGCCGTCACGCCATCGACGAGATTCGGCAGGACGTTGAGCATGTGCGTTCCTCCCTTTGTTGGGAGTGACACACGGAGGGAATTCCCGACTACCGCCTAACGCGCGATCGCCAGTCGTCCCATCGCCGCCAGCGCGCGTTCCAGCAACTCGTGCTCTTCGATCGGCATCACGCCGTCCTCCATGTCCATCACGTCGCGCGGTGAGGCGTGAACTTTGCGCGCGAGCTCGTGAATCGAGATGCCGAGTTGCAGGCGCAGGCGGCGGAGGTCGTGGCGGGTGACGAGGCGCGGATCCATGACTGCGTCACACCGTAGAGGCGGCACTCCGGCGTTCCGTGTGTGCGGGGTCACGCCTGCGGCGGTGGCTGCGGTACGTCGAATTCGTGACGTTGCCGTGAACGACGGCGCGATCGCATCACAGCGCGCGTACAGTTCGTCGCATGCGGCGGTTGTGGATCGTGTTGTTGTTCGCGATGAGCGTGAGCGCGCAGGAGCGCGGGAAGCTCATCGAACACGTTGCGGCGAAGAGCGATCCGACGCAGACATACACGTTGTATCTGCCGTCGCATTACGACGCGTCGAAGCAATATCCCGTGCTGCTGATCCTCGATCCGCGCGGACGCTCGGTCGTCGCGGCGGAGATTTTTCGCGACGCGGCCGACGAGTATCAGTGGATTCTCATCAGCAGCAATGACACGCGCAGTGATGTCGTCGAGAACAATCCCAATCCGCGCGCATTGAACGCGATTGTGCCCGACGCATTCGATCGCTACGCGAGCGACGATCGCCGCATTTACATGACCGGATTCTCCGGCACGGCAATGCTGTCGTGGAGCTATTCGATCTGGAGCAAGCGCATCGCGGGCGTGATCGGCGTCTGCGGTCGTTACGTGAAAGAGATCCCGCCGTCGATGTTCAGCTTCGCGCATTACGGGTTCGCGGGCGATTCCGATTTCAACAATCGCGAGATGCGCGAGGTCGAGGCGATTCTCGACAAGGACGCGCAGCAACCGCATCGCTTCGAAATGTTCGAAGGCGATCATCGCTGGATCACACCGGAGCTCGCACGCGACGCGCTCGGATGGTTCGAGATCATCGCGATGAAGCAGGGGCGTCGCACGCGCGACGATGCGCTGATCGATAAACTGTTCGCCGCGGATGTGGCGAAGGCGGGAAGCGGATTCGAAGGATTGCGCCGTTATCGCGCGATCGCACGGACGTACGAGGGTTTGCATGCGATCGACGACGTGAACGCGCAGATCACAGCGCTTGAAAACGATCGCGCGGTGCAGCGCGAGCAACGCGATCAGGCGCAGTGGGATGAGTTCGAGCGGATGTATCTGCGCGATGTGCATTCACGCGCGACGCTGTTTGTGACCGAGGACAACGTCGAAGCAGCGTTCCGGCTCGCGGAGCTGAAGAAGCGCGCGAAGAAGGATGGACTCGAAGGTCGCACCGCGCGTCGTTTGCTCGAAGCGGATTTCGCGCAGCTCGCGCATTACCTGCCGACGCAGTTGTTCGAAGCGAAGCGTTACGACGATGCGGTGCGCGCGCTGAAAGGTGCGATCGCGATCCACGATGACCGCTGGCCCATCTGGTACAACCTCGGCGCCGCGCACTCGCGCCGGCGCGATCGCAGGCATGCGCTCGACGCGCTGGAGAAAGCAGTCGAGCGCGGTTTCAATAACGGGAAGATGCTCGCGGACGACGACGATTACGCGTTCGTTCGCAATGACCCGAGATATGTAGCGATCGTCACGCATCTGGCAAATAGCTCGCAATAGTTATTTTGCGAGATGAATGTCAGACATCTGCTGCTGGCGGCGACGCTGGTCGCCGCGACCCCACTCTTCGCACAAGACATCGAAGGTCTGCCGGACAGCGCATCGCGCGCCGGGAAAGTGATCACGATCGATGTCTCGAAAAACGAGATCTATTACTTCAACGATGGCGAACTGGTGCGCAAAGCGCCGGTCGCAACCGGTTCGGACAAAGTGCTGCGCAAAGGACGTCGCGTGTGGTGGTTCCGCACGCCGCGCGGCAGGCATGAGGTGCTGCGCAAGATCAAAGATCCTGTATGGCGTAAGCCGGACTGGGCGTTCGTCGAGGAAGGAAAACCGATCCCGCCGGCGAACTCACCGTTGCGCGAGGAGCGCGGGACGATGGGCAAGTACGCCCTCGATCTCGGCGAGCGTGTGATGATTCATGGCACGAACGATCCGAAGTCGATCGGACGTCGCGTTTCGCATGGATGCATTCGCGTGCCGAACGACATGCTCGCGTTGCTGTGGAAGGAAATCGAAGTCGGTACCGAGGTGCATATCTTCGACAGCAACCCGGAACTGGCGCGATTGAAAGGAAGCGAGCAGGGATTGAACGATCTCGAAATGTGATCGTTCACTTCGCTTTCAGCTTTGCCTTTTCGCGATCGCGGCGATCGTTCGCGAACGTCGAGAAGATCAAATAGAACGCGGCGACGCACGCGAGCAGATAGCCAAGAACCGCGATGCCGGGATAACCGAAGATTGTGAATCGCGACGGGACGCGCATCATCATCGACGACGAAACGAGCAGCGCCGCGATGACGACGCCGACCGTGATGCGATTTGCGATCTTGTGCATCCCCGCGAGGAACTCCTCGGCCTGCGCGATCTTGATGCCGAAGCCGAGTTTGCCCGCCGCGGTGAGATCGATGATCTCGCGCGCGCGGTGCGGGAGGTCGAGCGCGAGCTGATTGAGATCGAGCAGCGCGGGATAGAAGTTTCGCGGATTGAATTTCTGGGCGAGCTTCTGCGAGATGAGCTGCTCCGCATACTCGCGAATGACGCGTTGCGGGTCGTAATCGGGATCGAGTTTTTTCGTGATCGCGTCGAGATGCAGCAGCGTCTTCGCGAGCATCGTCAGCTCCGCGGGTGCGCGCAGCTCGTTGTCGTTCGCGACGTTGATGACGCGGAAGAGCATCTGGCCGGTGTTGATGTCGCGCGCACTCGCGTCGTGTACGGCGGCGACGAGCGTCGAGATCTCGCGAGCAAATTTCACCGCATCGAATCGCTCGAGCACCTCGGACATCCGGATGCACGCATCCGCGACTTCATTGCCGCGATTCGACGAGATCGCGAGCAACAGCTTGATCACTTCGTCCTGAAACTCCTGGCTGATGCGGCCGACCATGCCGAAATCGAG
>JBQCJC010000689.1:0-2993 GCA_051953135.1 Thermoanaerobaculia bacterium
AGACGGTGATTCCGCGCAACGTGCGCCTCGGCGAAGCGCCGTCGTTCGGCAAACCGATCATCCTCTACGACATCCGATCGAAAGGAAGCGAGGCGTACATCAACCTCGCCAAAGAGTTCATCCAGCGCGCGGAGACCGTCCTGACATGAGCACCCAGAAGAAAGCGCTCGGCAGGGGACTCGGAGCCCTCATTCCGACCCGACCCGTCGAGCCGCCGCCGTCGATCGCCCACGCCACGCCCGAGGCTCCGGCCGGAACGGGTCTGGCCGAGGTGCCGATCGATCAGATCTCACCAAATCCGTATCAACCACGTAAGACGTTTAATGATGCTTCTATTGAGGAGCTATCTCGTAGCGTTCGAGAGCACGGTATTATTCAACCATTAGTCGTCACGAAAACTGGCGACAATAAATACCGTCTCATCGCCGGCGAGCGTCGTTTCCGCGCCGCGCAGAAAGCGGGACTCGCGAAGGTACCGGTCGTCATCAAAGAGACGATGGCCGATGGCGACGTGCTGCAGGTCGCGCTCATCGAGAACATTCAGCGCGAAGACCTCAACCCGATCGAAGAAGCGTACGCGTATCACCAGTTACACGAAGAGTTCGCGCTGACGCAGGAAGAGATTTCGAAGCGCGTCGGCAAAGAGCGTTCGACGGTCGCGAACTTTCTGCGCCTGCTCAAGCTGCCCGATCCCGTGAAAAAGCTCCTCGCATCGGGACAGCTTTCGATGGGACATGCGCGCGCGATCCTCGCCGTCGATTCCGCGAAGAAGCAGGAGCAGCTCGCCGAGCGCGTCGTGAAGCGCAATCTCAACGTGCGCCAGACCGAGATGCTCGCATCGGAAAGCTCGCCGAAAGCCGAGCAGCCCGAAAAAGAAAAAGACATCTTCACCCGCGACGCCGAGGAGAAACTGGCCAGGACGCTGCGAACGAAAGTCGAGATCGATCGCAAACGCCGCGGCGGCGTGATTCACGTTCGCTTCGGCGGCGAGGAAGAGCTCATTCGCATCGTCGAAGAGTTGATGGGCCGGCGTCGATAAGACACAGGAGACGGAGCAATGAAGGGTAAGAGCGGTGATCTCAACGGATTTCTCGATCGCGGATCGTCATTCAAGGGCGAGCTCGAGTTCGAAGACACGATGCGCATCGACGGTCGCTTCAACGGCCGCATTCGTTCCAAGAACGAATTGATCGTCGGCGAGAGCGCGCACATCGAAGGGGAGATTCACGTCGGCCGCATTGCCATCAGCGGCACCGTCGTCGGAAAGATCATCGCCGATCAGCGTGTCGAGATTCATCGCAACGGCAAGGTCTACAGCGACATCGAAACGCCGGCGCTGATCATCGAAGAAGGCGCGCTGTTTCAGGGCAACTGCGCGATGGGCGAGAAAAAAGGCGGCAGCGTCACGAACATCGCTGCGAAGAACTAAAGCCAGCGGCGCATGCGCGCGACCATCACGATCACTTCCGGGATCGTGAACTCGTCCTCCGCGCCCAGAACGTCTTCCCACTCGAGATCCCACGCGGCCTTCATTCGCTCGGATTTCGTCGAGCTCTTGAAGTTCAACTCGCAGATGTCGCCGATGTACTTGCGACCTTCGCGCAGCGGCAACCCGAACGTGCGGCAGACCAGCGGCCGGTGCTCGTACATCATGCACTTGCCTTCGTCGTCGAGATTCGGACACGGCGTCGATTGCGTGCGATCGAAGAACGCTTCCTTCTCGTCCGGCGAGCATTCGCGCAGATTCGGATGTTCGCTCGACTCCACGATCTCGAGTGCGCGGCGGATCACTTTCCTGCGTCGCGAGGGGTGCATTGCGGCGAGTCCTTCCGCAATCACCGGTACATCGCCGGACCCGATCTCGAAGAGTCCGTAGCAGCAGAGGGAACATCCCGCTCCGCATTGCAGGTTCTGCGGCTGCGACTGCATCACCGAGGCAAAATGCCGGTCGGCGAGCTCGAGGATGCTTTTGTAGTTTTCGTCTGCCACGGCGAGCGCTAACCGCTCAGGTGACAACGTTCTTTCCGTTGTGGTATACAGCGGCGGCTTTGGGGTCGTTGCGCTCCTGGCTGAGCCCTCCTCGCCACGCATCCCAAGGCACTGATTTCCACTGAAAAACGTATGCAAATCAATCTGGCGCCCGATCTATCTCTGTTCGCGATCATGGTGATTTTCATCCTGAATTACCTGGTCGTGCGCAAGTTCTTCCTGCAGCCCGTGAACGCGATCCTCGAAGAGCGCGAGACCGAGACTCGCTCGGCCGAGAAGCTCTATGAAGATGCGCTCGCCCGCTTCAACGAGGCCACTGCGCAGACGGAGAATCAGCTCCACGCTGCGAAGCGCGATGCCGCGGCCGTGCGTGACCGCTTCCGCAACGAAGCCGGTGCGTATCGCCAGCAGGTCGTCGAGCGCACGCAGGGCGAAGCGCGCCAGATCGTGTCCGAGGCGGATGCGAAGTTGACGAGCGATGTGGCGGTGGCGCGCGACAAGATCGTGCGCGACTCCGAAACGCTTGCCCATCTCGCCGCGGAACGCATCCTCGGGAGGGCCGTGTAAATGCGGCGGCTGCTTTTCATTCTGTTGATGGTGATTACGCCTGCGCTCCTCGCGCAGGTGGACAAGACCGGCGGCACCGCCGCGCACGGTGCTGAAAACGCCGCGCACGAGCAGGCGCACCCCGCCGAACACGGCCAAGCTGCCGAAGAGCATCACGAGAAAACGTACTTCGGCATCCCCGGCTGGGTTCTCAAGATCGCGAACATGCTCCTCTTCATCGGCGTGCTGGTGTATTTCGCCGGCGGTCCGGTGAAGAAAGCCTTCGCCGAGCGCAGCGCCGCGATCCGCCGCGCTGCCGACGAAGCGAAAGAGCGTCGCGTGAAGGCCGATCAGATGGCCAGCGAGATCCAGGCGCGCCTCGCCGCGATCGAGGCGGAAGTTAAAGCGATTCACGAGCGCGCGCAGGTCGAAGGCGACCGTCAGAAGCGCGAGCTCAT
>JBQCJC010000690.1:0-4041 GCA_051953135.1 Thermoanaerobaculia bacterium
CCCCCACGCTCGGGATGACAGGCGATCACGCTCGGCGGGACATGCGCTCGACCACCCCCGCACCTACCAACAGCACCACACCCAGAATCGCGGTCCACCACCATCCGCGCGCGATTCGTCGTGAGTACACCACTTCGTGTCGTCCCTCGGGCACGATCACGCCGGCGAAGATCATGTCGCACTCGATGGCGCGCGCAGGCTTGCCGTCGATCGTGATGCGCAGCTCCGGGTTGAGTTTCTCCGACGATGCGAGAAAGAACGGCGCGTCCGCGGAGGTCGTGATGCGCTGCTCGTCGGGCGTGTACTTCGTCATCGTCACCGCCGCATTCGTCGGTGTGAGATCCGGCGGGAACACGGGATCGTCCGTGATCACCGACTCGACCGCGAAGTCGACGTCGCGCGTGTTGAGAAACTCATCGTCATTCAACTTGCGCAACTTCGATACTCCGCGGAATCGCGGCAGCTCCGCGAGATTGCGAAACAAACGTCCGTCCTGCAATTCGCGATCGAAGATCACCGGCGTCGTTACGCGGCCGTAGAACATCGGCGCTTCGTTCGGATTGTCGTTCGCACCGCTGAGGAACATGCCGCTCGCGCCAACGGAACGCACGCGCAGCGTCAGCACATCACCGAGTCGCGCATACGGCCGCACGGGCACGTAGAGCTTGCCCATCACGTCGGTATCGCGCTTCGTGAAGTTACGCGTCCAGACAACGTTGCCGTCTTTGCTCAGCGTGAACTCGAGATGCGGAATCGCACCGCGCTCTTCTTCGATGCCAACCGGCACTTCGATCGCCCAGAACGGCTCCGCATCGATCTTGATCGTGCGCTGCGTGATCGAGCCGGGCTTGTAATGCAGACCGCTGATTTCTTTCACGCCCGGCTTCGTCTCTTTGAAGATGCCCCACTTGATGATGTCGATGCTCTTGTGCTCGATGTACCAGCGGATGCCGAGAAGACCGGTGAGCGGATCGTTGAAATTGAATTTGAGACTGTTGAACTGCAACACCGTCGACGAACCGCCCCACACCGTCGGATCGATGCGCATCAACATCCGTCGATATGCTTCCTCCGAGCCGAAGTGCGAGCGCACGTCTTCGACGCGCACGTACTCCGCGGCATTCGGCCAGAGATAGTTCATGAATGGCGCGATGCGAAAAGGCTCGCGATCGTTGCGCAGAAACTCGGTCATCGGCGTTTGCGGCACGTGCGCCTGATCGAGTGTGAGGTACGGATGGAAACGTCCCGCGAGCAACGCGAGATCGAACGCGAGAAGCACCGCCGCCGCTTCGAAGATCAGTCGCTTGCGCAAACGCGCGGCCGCAACGAGATAGCCGATCGGCAGCGGCAGCAACAACCCGACGCGTGCGAGCGCGGAGTATTTGAAGCCCGGAAGTTTTGCCGCGAGTGGCGCGATCTTCGGCGCGCCGAACATGCAGCCGAGCACGAAGATCGCGATCGCGAGCCAGAACCAGCGCATGCGCGCGCGTCTGCGGAACAGACCGAGAAACGCGAGCGGAATCGTGATGAGTCCGAGATAAACCGTCGTCTCGACGTAGTTGTTGAGAAAACGCAGCGACGGATCGCCGCTCCAGTTTTTGAATGCGGGATTGCCGAGGCGATCGGGGTTGAGGAAACTGCGCCAGTGCGTGCGCGGAAACGTTGCCTCGATCGCGGTGCCTTGTCGCGCTTCGAGATATCCCGACCGCTTCAGCAACTGCACGAATGGAACGAGTGTCGGAAACGCGATCAGTAATGCGATCACGACGCCGATCGCGCATCGCAACGCGGGACGCCAGGTCGTCTTGATATTGCGCACGAACAGAATCGCCGCGTACAAACCGATCACCCACGCGCCGTACGCCATCGCCGCGGGAAATCCGGACAGCGCGTAACTCAGTGCAATCAGCGCGATCAACGCAATCGGCGTCCGCTTTCCTCGGAACGTTCGACGCACGATCCACAACAGCGCGGGATACAGCGCCGTCGCATTCGTGATCTGCCACAGCCATCGCACCGCGTACACACCCGCGCCCGCGATCACCAGTGCGCCGAGTGCCGCGCCGCGCTTCCCGAGTTTTTCCTCGCGCAACCACCAGTACGCAAACAGATACGCGAGATTCAGCTTCAGAAAAACGATCGCCGTAAAGACCCACGTCTGCGGAATCAGCAGCGCGGGGATGAGAATGAACGGCGACAACACCGCCGCGGCCGACGAGCCCCAGCCCGGGATTCCGCTGCCGACGTATGGGTTCCAATGGAATGTGCGCCAGTCGTCTTTCACCAGCGACATCAGCGTGAAGTACGACGTCGGCGGATCGTTGAGCAGCGAGTTCTGCGCCTGCTGCACGTCGGCGGGACGTTGCAGATTCCACGGATCGAAGTTGAAGAACACGTCGTTCGGCGAGAGGACGCGACCCATGAAGATCACGGGAAAGAAGACGACGATGTTGTAGACCGCGAGCGCGAGCAGCGCGGTGCGGTGTTTTTTCAGTCGGCGGCGCAAGCGGCGTCAGTCTATCCTGCCGCGCATGAAGAGAGTTCTCATCGCCGCGGACGTCGATCGCTCGTTCGAAGCGCGAGCGAACGGCGATCCGCGTTTCGAGATCGTGCGCAAGCCCGTGCGAACGGAGGACGAGCTCGCGAATGTCATGGGCGACGCGAACGTGCTCGTCACGCGCGCGTACAACAAAGTGACGCGACGTGTGCTCGATGCGGCGCCGTCGCTCGAGCTCATCGCGCAAGGCACGAGCGGCATCGACAACGTCGATCTCGATGCCACGCGCGAACGCGGCATTCGCGTGATTCACATGCCCGGCGTGAATGCGAATGCCGTCGCGGAGCTGGTTCTCGGTTTCATGATTTCGCTCACGCGCACCGTTCCGTTCTACACGCGCGAAGTCGTGGGCGGACGATTCAATCGCGATGACTGCGCCGACAGACACGAGCTCGCGCACTTTCGTGTCGGCATCGTGGGACTCGGCCATGTCGGCTCGCTCGTCGCGCGCTACGCATCGGTGTTCGGCATGCGTGTGTTTGCGTTCGATCCGTACATCAACGATTTCGGCTCGACCACGCGCTGCGCATCGCTCTCCGAATTGCTCACGACCACCGACATCCTCACCCTGCACGTGCCTCTCACCGCGGAGACGCGCCGCATGATCGGTGCGAACGAAATCGCATCGCTCGCGCGCGGCTCGTATCTCATCAACGCATCGCGCGGTGAAGTGCTCGATCAGCAAGCCGCGCTCGATGCACTCGCATCGAATCACCTCGCCGGCGTCGCACTCGATGTGTTCGATCCTGAACCGCCGATTGCACCGTTGCCCGATGATTCGCGATTGATCCTCACGCCACACGTCGGCGGTTGCTCGTACGAGGTGAAGACAACGGTGGGAGGAAGGTTGTTCGAAAAGATCGCGGAGGCGTACGGAGCGCCGGCTTCCAAGCCGGCCGGACCGCCGGCTTCAAGCCGGCAGATGAATCCATGAATCCGATCACGCACGCGCTCAGCGGCTGGTGCCTCGCCGAAGCGTTCCCTCGCTTCACGCATCGCGATCGCGCAATCATCACAATCGCTGCAATCGCACCCGACGTCGACGGCCTTGGCGCCATCGCAGAGATCGCGACGCGCAACACGAACCATCCGTTGCTGTGGTGGACCGACTATCACCATGTCCTCGCGCACAACCTCGCATTCGCGATCGCGATGACCATCGCCGCTTTCGCATTCACGCGCTCGAAGCTCACCGCAATCCTAGCGTTTATAGCGGTGCATCTGCATCTCGCGGGAGATCTCATCGGCTCGCGCGGACCCGACGGATATCAATGGCCGATCCCGTACCTTTACCCATTTCGCGAGCAGCCGCAGCTCACGTGGTCGGGACAGTGGATGCTCAACGCGTGGCCGAACATCGTCCTTACGATCGCGATGCTTGCGTGCGTGTTCGTGCTCGCGTGGCGTCGCGGATACTCGATCGTCGGCTTGTTCTCGCGAAAAGCGGATGCGGCGTTCGTCGCAACGTTGCGTGCGAGGATTTA
>JBQCJC010000691.1:0-5585 GCA_051953135.1 Thermoanaerobaculia bacterium
AGCGGCGGGCTCTCAGTCCGCCACTCGGAACGTCATCCATTCGGCGGGCTGAGAGCCCGCCGCTCCACTCAGTACTCGTCCATCACCTGCGGGAAGCGCCATCTCGCTTCCCGCAACTCTTCCTCGATGATGTCCTGCTCCGGCGCGTCCGCGAGTTGCGGCACCTCCCAGTTCGCAAGCCACATCGGATTCATATACGGCAGCACGGCGATGTGCTCGAGGCGATACGACAGACCTCGCGCCGCAAGGCGTTCGTTGAGAAAAGCGACCACGTCCTTCGACGTCGGAATGTTGCTACTCATCGAGCTTCAACTCTTTCATTTTTGCGGCCAGCGTCCGTGCCGAGATGCCCAGAGCCTCGGCCGCCTCATTGCGATTCTGCGTGCGCGACAACGCATCCTCGATCTTCATTCGCTCGACAACGCGCAGCGTTCGCTGCGTCGCCTCTTCGAGCGTTCCGGATAAATCCACCGCTTCCGCGAGCGCATCGTGACGCGTCGTCGCAACGCTGAGATCGCGCAACTCGATCGTATTGCGATCACACAGGATCGCCGCGCGCTCGATCGTGTTCTGCAACTCGCGAATGTTGCCTGGCCAATCGTGCGCGCGCAGCGCCGCGCGAGCTTCATCGGTGATGCGCAGACCAGGACGCCCGAGCTCGCGCGCGAAGCGCTGCACGAACGTATCGACCAGCGCATCGATGTCTTCACGGCGCGCGCGCAACGGCGGCACGGTCACCGGAAACACATTGATGCGAAAGAAAAGATCTTCGCGAAACGCGCCGCGCTTCACGAGCTCATCGAGCTGCCGGTTCGTTGCGCAAATCACGCGCACGTCGACGTCGATTGACGACGTGCCGCCGATCCGCTCGAAGCGACGTTCCTGCAGCACGCGCAAAATCTTCGACTGCACGCCGAGCTCGAGCTCGCCGATCTCATCGAGAAAAATCGTTCCGGTATCGGCAAGCTCGAAGCGTCCGAGCTGACGCGCCGTGGCGCCGGTGAACGCACCTTTCTCGTGACCGAACAATTCGTTCTCGATGAGTGTCGAAGGAATCGCCGCGCAGTTGATCGCGACGAATGGACGATCGCGGCGCGGCGAGAGTTGATGAATCGCGCGCGCGAACAACTCTTTGCCCGTTCCGGATTCACCTTGCAGCAGCACCGTCGCATCTGTCGGCGCGACGCGCTGAATCGCGTGCGACACCTCGACGATGCGCGGCGATTCGCCGACGATCGCCGGCAATCGATACAGCTTCTGGAACTCTTCTTTCAGGAGAAGATTTTCGAAGCGCAGCAGGCGATGCTCGCGCAAACGGCGCAGGAGTAGCGAGAGATGATCGACGTCGATCGGCTTTTGAATGAAGTCGTACGCCCCAAGCTTCATCGCCTCGACCGCATTTTCGATCGTGCCGAATGCCGTCATCACGACGACGGGACAATCGGGATCGCTCTCCCTCGCCTGCCGCAACACGGAGATTCCATCGGCACCAGGCAATCGCAAATCCGTCAGCACCGCGACGTACTTGCGCCCTTCGGCGAGCCAGCGCATCGCCTCCGCGCCATTCGATGCGACTTCGGGCTCGAACCCATCGCCTTCCGCCACTTCGCGCAGAAGCTGCCCGAGGGACTCTTTGTCTTCGACGATGAGCAGACGTTTCATAGGCCGAAATACGCGCGAATGCGCGACAACATCGATTGATGCACTTCATCTCGCGACGTCGTGCGCGCGGAATCGAGCGAGCCGCGTCGCTCCATCACGATCGCCGAGATCGCACTCGCGAGATCGGGATGATCGTGCAGCACCGGCTGCAGCGCATCTTTCGCGATCTCGATGATGACCACATCGCCAAGCGCGACGACGTCCGCGGTTCGCGTCTCGCCCGTGAGCAGCGCCATCTCGCCAAAGAAATCCTCGGCATTCAATCGCGCCACTTCCTTGTCGTTCACCTGAATCGACACCGAGCCCTGATGCACGATGAACATCGAATTGCCCTCGGTGCCGAAGCGAATGATCGTCTCGCCCGCGGAGTACACGTGCACGCGCGCGGCGTCCGCGATCAACGCTCGCGCATCGTGTGAAAGCGGCTCGAAGATATCGACGCCGCTGATGCGCTGCAGGATTTCCTCGTGATCGGGATGCGCGCGCGTTTGCGGCGGCGTGTAGCGCAGCACCGAGCGGATCGGATACGGAATCGGTACGTTGTTACGGCGCAGCGCGTACCACACGGCTTTGCGCACATTCGCATCGATCGTGTCGCGCTGCGAGTAATCGCGCATCCAGTATTTGATCTCGTACGTGATCGTCGAATCCGCAAATGCGGCGAGACGCGCGAAGGCCTTGAGCTCCTGCGCAACGCCGTGCACGTTCTCGACAGCCTGCGTGAGAATCGCGATCACTTCCGCGGGTGCGATGTTGTAGTCGACGCCAACCTGCAGCACGCGCGCGTTGAGATTGTTGCGCGGATAAACCTCGACGCGCTCTCGCGCGAGCATCGAGTTCGGCACGATAACGATGTTGTTGTTGAACGTGCGCAGACGCGTGCCGCGCCAGCGCACTGCTTCGACGACGCCGAAGTAATCACCGCTGCGCACGACATCGCCGACTTCGAAACTGTCTTCGAGATGCAGCGCGATTCCGGCGAAGAGATTGCCGAGCGTTTCCTGCAACGCGAGACCGAGGACCGCGGCCAGCACCGTGCCGGTCGCGAGGAAGCCGGTGATCGCGTAGTCGAAGATCGCCCACATCGCCCACGCGAAGAGGATGAGAAACAACGCGATGGAAACGATCTCGCGCAACAGCAGCGGAGCGCGCACCGCATTTTTGCGTGAGGCGAAAACGTCGAATGCGAGGAGATCGAGCGCGCGAACGAGGAAGAGAATCATCGGCAGCGTCGCGATGAAGAGCACGACGCTCTCGACGCGCTTCGGCTGCATGCCCGCGCTTTCGACGATGTGGTGGTTTGCGTGCGCGAACCAGTAAATGCCGATGAGTGCGGCGCTGAGAAGGAATGGGATCAGGAGGCGCGAGCCGCGCTTCACGACTCGCTCCTGCGCGCGCGGGCGATGCGCGCGAATTCGCGAACGCCGAGGAGCAGGTGGACGATGCCGACGCCGGAGACGAACCCGCGAACGAACGGATCATCGACGATCGCACCGATCGCCGCGACGTTGTGCAGCAGCGGATTCATCGTCCAAAGCCGCGTCCACGGAACGACGGTAAAGAACAGCCCTGCCTCCAGGCAGTACAGGGCAAAGAAAAGGGGCAATGACACGCGCGGATTGTAACGGTTCGGCGAAGGGCGGATCAGCGTCCTTTCGACGATGAACCGTGTCTCTTCTGACAAAGAGATGACGAAGTGCGCATGCGCCGGGCTGCTGGCGATGGCGTTCCTGCTTGTCGCGTTGCCCGGCGCGGCGCAGCCTCGCGGTGCTCAGTTGCCACAGTCGTCGAGTGAACCCATCGGGCGGCTCGAGTTGGAACAGTCCGCCGCGTTGTTCGTCGGGATACGGGAGTTCCCCAACGATCGAAGCGTGACCGCCGTGCGGTACGCCGTCGATGATGCCGTGGATCTCGCGTACCTCTTCACACTCGATGCGAGAGTGCGACTCGTCGATGCTCCACGGGTCATTCTCGCGCTGTCGGGAGCGCCCGAAAAAGAGCAATCACGGATGCGGCTCGAAAACCTGAAAGCCGCAGGAGCGGAAGTACGCACTGCCGGACAAACGCAGATCCTCGCGGCCCTGGAGGAGCAGTCACGGGCCGCGGGAACAGGCGGGATGCTGATCGTCTCCTTCGCGACGCACGGCATCAGCGTCGATGGAACTCAATATCTGCTCACTGCAACATCGCTCCTGAAACATCGCGAAACGTCGATCGCAGAAAGCAAAGTGCGCGACATTGCATCGCGTTCGGACGCAGCTCGCTCACTCATTCTCATTGACGCGTGTCGCGAGCGGTTGCGTGAGAATCAGCGTGGCGGCACACCGGATGAACAATCCATTGCGGCGCGACTGACCGCGCTTGCGACGACGCACGGCCAGGCCGTTCTGTCAGCCGCCGCGGTCGGACAGTACGCGTACGATGATGAGCGCCGAGGAAACGGCGTCTTCACAGCCGCGATCCTCGACGGCTTACGCTGCGGCGCATCGACTGACGCTCGAGGATTCATCACGGTCGACGCGCTGGCCTCGTACGTCGAGACACGCGTGCTGACCTGGATTCGAAAATACAAGAACGAAACCGTGAGCCACGCGACACAGGTTGCGACCGAAGGGAGCGTGAAGCAATGGCCTCTCGCGGTCTGTCCATCGTCGTCGCTGGCACGGTCACGTTGCTGGATTTCGATCGCGTCCGCACCGACGAACGCCAGCGTCCGCATCGACGGTCAGCGCGCGGGCTTCACACCAATCGTTCGCGAACTGCCGTCGGATCGCCATTCGCGCATCGAGATCGCGAAGGACGGATTTCAGACGCAGACGGTTTCGGTCGATTGCTCTTCTCAGGACATCTTCGTCGCACTGACACCTCTGAGCGAGTTTTCCTTCGTGAAGGAGGATCCATTCGATAACAACCACAATGGTTGGTTTATCTCGATGGATCCCGCCGCTCCGGCGTGGCTCGCAGATGGCGTCTATCACCTGGGCTCAAAAAAATCCGAGTGGCGATTCACCGCGGTCGCGCCTCCGATCGACATGGAATCCGATTTCGAGGTTTCGGTCGATGCACGGCGTGAGCGCGGCGAGGCAGATGCGTATTACGGCTTTGTGTGGGGTCTGCAGAATGGTGACAACACGTATCTCTTCAGCATCAATAGCAAAGGCTATCTGCGACTCGGTGAGCTGCGAGCGGGCCAGGGTACGCCGATCACTGACGGGACCGTACACAGCGTGATTCGTTCCGATGGAACGAATCAACTGAAGATCGTCCGACGCGGCAATCAGCTTCGCTTTCTCGTGAATGAGACCGTGATTTACACGATGCCGTTCCGGCCATTCTTCGGCCCGGGATTCGGGCTCGCGGCATTCGACGGTCCAATCGTCGTCGCGTACGACAATTTCGTCGTGAAAGGAACGGCGAAATAAAAACGGCGGCCCGAAGCCGCCGTTTTCATTCGGTTACATGCCGCCGTGGTGTGTCTTGATGTTGCCGCTCTCGCCGCGATTTCCGCCGCCGCTGCTTCCGCTGCTGCTGCTTCCGCCGCTGGAGCGGCCGGATGATCCGGACGAGGACGAACTGCCACCGTTCGAGCGCGAGGACCCGCTGTCGTTTGATGGACGGCTCGGACGGTTGTAGTCGCGCGAGCCACCGCTGCTGCCGCGATCATCGCGACGCGTGCTGCTGCCACTGCTACTGCTACTGCTACTGCTACTGCCGCGGCTCGACGATCCACTCCCCTCGCTGCGCGGATAGATGCGTGCACCGCCGATGCGATCGATCACACGACGCGGCACATCGCTGCTGCCCGTCGACGACGACGAACCATCATTCGAACGACGATCGGTTGTCGGCGTACGGCCCGACGAATCGCCTTCGGCTGGTTCACCGCCGCGAACTTTGCTGCGCCACGAGTCGTTGCGAGATCC
>JBQCJC010000692.1:0-2292 GCA_051953135.1 Thermoanaerobaculia bacterium
AGATTCAATCAAAGGTTTCTCCGCGAAACCGTTCGCCGAAATCGCGAAACGCAGTGGCATTCCTTACGACGTCGTCATTGAGCGCATCAAAGCGATGCTGACCAACGGCGTCGTGCGCCGCGTGCGACAGACGCTGCTCGCAACCAATCTTGCACAAGGCGCATTAATCGCCTGGAAAATCACGCCGGACAAACTCGAAGCCGCATTCGAATTACTGTCGAAACAAGATCCGTTCTCCGGCCACGTCGTCATTCGCAATTCGGAATTCGGCGTTACCGCATGGCCACTGTGGACCACGATCAAAGTCCCGACCGGCTTTTCACTCGAAAAGCATTGTGACTGGCTTCGCGATCAGATCGGCGCGGAGAAGTACCGCATCATGCCGACCATCCGCCAGTTCGTCCTCGGCGTCGGCCACATGCGCCGCAAAGGGATGGAAGTCGGCGCGAAATCCGATGCGCCGGCGATGGACATGGTTCCGGCGATCGTCGCTCTCGACGATCGTGACTGGAACGTGCTCGTTGCATTGAAGCGCGACCTCGCGGTCGATGAAGTCGGCGACGACGTTTGGGACAAGCGTGCGAAAGAAGCAGGCGTTCCCGTCGATTAATTTCTCGAAGTGGCGAAATCACACGACGAGCGCGGCGTCATTGGACGCTTCTCGACATTTCTCGAACACACGAAACCGGTCGGCGACGCGAGCGAGCGTTTATCGAGCTTCAATGGTCTGTTCCACTGGGCCGTTCCCAAAGGGAAGGAAATCGAAGCAGGTCGCGAGATCGGCCGCTATCGCATTCTTACGCACTGCTATTGGCGCGACGGTGGTCCCGAGCTCAATGACGTGAATATCTTCGCTGTCGCACACGGCGAGACGAAGGAACAGGTCATCGAGCACAAGGCTGCGATCGACCAGTTCCTGATCGACAGCGGCATCGGCCTCAATTACACAAATGTTTACTGGGGCGGCCGCGCGGAAATCAAACCGAGCGAGATCGCACCGGCGGTTTATCGCGAGTGGGCAACGCAAAGAGGGCTGCTGTGAACAAGCACAATCCGAACGCCATCGACTTCAACGTCAATCCCTTCGTCGTGATCTGGGAGATGACGCGCGCCTGCGATCTGGCGTGCGTACACTGCCGCGCGGCGGCACAGTCGCGGCGATCGAATTTCGAATTGACGACCGAGCAGGGATACCGCCTGCTCGACGAAGTCGCAAAATTGCAACCGAAGGTTTTCGTCATCACCGGCGGCGATCCACTGAAGCGCGACGACGTGTACGACATGATCGCGTACGCGAAGAGCATCGGTCTGGAGCCGTCTGTAACTCCCAGCGCTACACCGCTGCTCACGCCCGAAGCCATCAGGAAGATGAAAGACCACGGCGTCACGCGCCTGGCCATTTCTCTCGATCATTACAGACGCGAAGACCACGACGACTTCCGCCGCGTTCCCGGTTCGTTCGATCTAACGATTCGCGCCATTGAAGCGGCGCGCGACAACAATATCCCGGTACAAATCAATTCGACCGTGTCGAAGAAAACCGCCGCGGATATGCCGAAACTCGCGGCATTACTCGCGCAATATCCAAACATCGTCATGTGGAGCGTGTTCTTCCTCGTGCCGACCGGCCGCGCAAAAACCGCGGATATGATCGAGCCGGAAGAAGTCGAGTCGCTGTTCGCCGATTTGTACGAGATCTCGAAGACAGTTTCGTTCAATGTGAGAACGACCGAGGCGATGCACTATAGGCGGTATGTGCTGCAGAGGATGATGGCCGCGCAGGGAAAATCGACCGACGAATTGATCGACCCGAAAACGGGCCTCATCGACGCGTCGACGGTCTTCATGCACTCGAAGCCGATCGGCGTACAGATGCAGACGGGCGCCATCACGCGCGCGCCCAAGGGCGTCAATGAAGCGAAAGGCTTCGTCTTCATCTCCCACATCGGCGAGGTCTATCCCAGCGGATTCCTGCCGCTCAAAGCCGGAAACGTGAAACTCGAATCGCTCGTCGATATTTATCGCACCAGCGATATTTTCAAACGCCTCCGCGATTCCTCGAATCTCAAGGGAAAATGCGGCGTCTGTGAATATCGCGAATTATGCGGCGGCTCGCGCTCCCGCGCCTGGGCCGCGTTAGGCGACGCATTCGCAAGCGATCCGACGTGTACGTATCAGCCGGCGGCTGTAGTCAGTAGTCGGTAGTCGGTTGTCGGTTGTCGGGAGACCTCCACCCGTCCACGTGTTTGCCAGCGAAACGGTTCTCCCGACTACCGACTACCGACTACCGAC
>JBQCJC010000693.1:0-8720 GCA_051953135.1 Thermoanaerobaculia bacterium
TCTTACGTGCGCACTCGCGAGTCGCGAGCGCGCGGACGCGCGCGTTGCCTTGCAACGCGCGGCCGTGTCAGACCGCAACACCGTCTTAGCCGGCACCACAGGCGAGGAGGATTCAACTCACGATGTAGACAGAGGTCTTTAGTCGCGTTCTTCTGCAGCTTCTTGCGCTAACGAGTCGAACAACGCTTCCTTCAGTATCTGCTCTTCCGTCCACACATCAATTTGCTTCGTATCGAGTCGCTCGAGTCTCGATGCCGGGTGCGCCATGGCATGCACTTCTTTGAGTTTACGCAGCGCCACACGCGTGTAGATTTCGGTCGTGGTCAACGTCGCATGCCCGAGCATCACCTGCACGAACCGTATGTCGGCGCCTCCTTCGAGCATCATCGTCGCCATCGTGTGTCGGAACACGTGCGCCGAGACTTGCCGTCTCATACCCGCGGCTTTTGATGCGTTTCGCGTGATGTCGGATACGCGTTCAGGAACCAGCGGCTTACGCAATAGCGTGAGGAACAGATGGCCGCTGTCAGGTTCTATTGCAAGTTGCGGCCGCACCTCATCCCGATATTTGCGGATCCAGAACGCTGCACGCTCTGTCAATGGGATATAGCGATCTTTGTTGCCCTTGCCCAGCACGATTCGCAACGTGTATTGCTCAACGTCGACATCCCAGACCTTCAGTCCAGCAATCTCAAAGCGGCGTGGCCCCGATGAGTACAACAGCTCCATCACGGCGCGATCGCGCAGACCGACCGCAGTCTTCACATCACACGTCGACATCATCGACTCTACTTGAGCCTCAGTGAGAATGTCTTTCGGCAGCCGGTATTCGCGCCGAGGAAGCTCCAGTAACTCTGCAGGGCTCATTTCGATTACGCTCTGGCGTACGAGCCAGCGAAAGAACACACGCACAGCTTGCAGACGAAGGTTCTGCGTGCAGAACGTCAGGCGTTGGCCCGGCTTATTCTCGAGGTAATACATGAACCGCTGATAACGCTCGAGCACCGGCACCGACACTTCCGATGGCAAAGTGATCGCTCGCGCATCCGCCCATTCGAGAAAGTACCGCAGATCTTTCTCGCGCGTTTTGATCGTGCTGCGCGAGTAGTTCCGAACCTCGAGAGAACGCAGATGCTGTCGCGCATAGTACCCGAGCGTCCCTGGCTGTACTGTCACAGCCGACTCGATCATTTTCCGGCGGCTACGGCGTCGGTCTTCACGCATCAGTCGTTCCCTCTTACGACGCCTGCCGAGAACGACGTTAGATCACGACCGTTGCCCGGATGCGGTTTTCGCACAACGTAGCGTCGCGGGCGCCCTAATCCTTGATTATTCTTCACATTACGATCGTGATCGGGTTCGCACAACCCATCCTCGTTGACTGCTTGTTCGAGGCTCGTTGTGTCCTCGTTATCAGCATTTGGATACTCGTTGTTATTTTTGAGATTCAATGTCGCTATATCGAGCAGACCCATCACGAACGGCCGGCCATTGCGCCCGCCGCCATCATAGAGAAGCTCGTACACGAGACTTTGACCGCGGCCGCCACGATGAACCAGGACGTACTCCATCGCGATCAACTTGTGCATATGTGTTCGCACCTGAAAATCACTCCATTGTGTCCACTCGCGCACGTCTCGATTCGTAAAGCGATAATCGGCACGCTTCATTGAACGAGCTTCACATTCGCGTGCGACTCTCTGGTCTATCATTTCCAGCAGTCTCCGCGTTTGGGGCGCAAGTTCATCGAGCGAACGTCCCAACACTTCGTGCGCAAGCTCATTTGCCAGCGCAATATCGCCCGCGGTTGCCTCGATGTACTCGATCGTTCGGCCGCGATGCTCATACGTCTTTTGTGGACGCTGATGTTGATGCAGTAGGGCGATCGTACGAATGAGTGTCAGGTATTTCGCGTGATCGCGCCGTGTACGCGTACGCCCATCAAGGAACGTGAGCGACGGTGCGTACGGATTGACAACGCGCATGGGCTTGAGCAGTCGTTGTGCATTGCGATGCAGGCGGATGATCGATTGACGGTCCTCGCGCGCGAGAAGCCCCGCCAACGTCTCGGCTTCGCGCTGCAGGCGATGAATGGCTCGTGTTTGCTCCCGATCCTCATCCACAGACAGCACGATGCATCGATTAAGAAGCTCTTCATCGATCTCTGCTGACGTCGTCGTCAGAAAGATCATTACCGGCCCTTCTACGTGGTATTCGTTCGTCACCAGACGCCCCGACTGCGGATCCTTGCCCGTCGACGCGATCGTCAACTGCCCTTCGCTCTGCAACAGCTTTAACGCATACGTAGCGCGCTCGGCACCTTCTTCTTCACTGATGGCCAGGATCTTGTGTTTCAGATCTTGCCCTTCGAAGTAGAACAGCGATTGTCCCGTCATCGCCGAGTAGCGGATGCGTTGTTCTTCAGGCATGAAGTCGAGCACCGCATCCATCACCTTCGTTTTCCCGGCGGCCGACGAACTCTGGATGATGATTGCTAGCGGATCATCCAGCAGACGACTCACCGCAGCGATGAACGCGACCAGCTTGTTCGTGCGCTCCCCCACAATGCCGCAACGCTCATAGTCGGAGAGCACCCGTTGCAGAAGATGAGGATCACGCAACAAGTCGATCGCTTCATTGAGTTCGATATCGGTCATCGCCGGCCGTCGCTCTTTCGGCTCCAGTATTTTTTTGATTTGCTCTTCCTGCAGAACTTCGAGTTCGCGATACAACGATGAGAGATCGTGCTTCAGGATCTCTTCTTTAACACCGATATCGATTGCAGCCTGCCGGATAAACTGTGCGCGCTGACGCGCAGAGACAAGATCGATTTGATCGAGGAAGAACAACTCTCCACGAGCAACGCGCAGGACGACCTTCAACTGCGCATACGATAGATTTTTTTCAAGACCCCGCACACGGTACTTCCTGTCACCAAGCGTAACGTCCACAGATGCGGGATCACTAGCTTCCACTCGTGGCCGCGACATCACCTGCTGCGGCGCAGACACCGTTTTCTCTTGTATCGGTGGCTGCACTGCAACAACCGCTGCTAAAGAAAGAAGTTCTGCGTCAACCGATTCAGCCGGTGGCAGTTGCGGCTCGCGCCGAGCAACAACGCGAGGATCATCCGGCTTGACGGCGTCAGCCACCTCGGTGTGGGCTAGCACAATGGGCCCACGATCCGCATCCTTGGCTTTATTCAGCCGCTCCGCCGATCGGACCAACTGCGCCAGCAACTGCGGCGCATGCGTGACCTTACGCGCGTACTCGTTCGCGTCCATTCCATAGGGGAACAGAACACGGGCGCACGTGATTTTCTCCCTCTCCAATCGCACGCCCAGCTGCGCGGCCGCCGTGTTTCCTGCTTCATCGTTGTCGTATGCGATGAGCACGCGCGTCGTACCACACGCTTTCATCGCTTCGAACATTTCGTCGGTAAAGCCGTTCACACCAAACGCCGCGATAACATTACGAATGCCGCTCACCCAAAATGTCAGCGCGTCGATAATCGACTCGCACAGCACGATCTCTTTCGATTGCGTCAGTGCTCCGCCATTCCAGATGCCGTGATGCTGGCCGGGTAAGTACAAGTGCGATCCAACGCGATGACGTATGTCGTCGCGGATTTTCCGGCCATAGAGTTCTCGCACCTCTCCGTCACGATCCACGATCGGGAACACCACACATCCATTGAAGTGCTCGCGCCCCGAGTCGGCACGATACAGACCGAGTTTCGCAAGGCGTGCACGTAGTTCTTTGCCCGCCTTGAGATCAGGATGTGGCAGCAATGGGCCCAGCGACCGGTCGGCAACACCGATACGGAACTGCGCGATCGCTTCCTCTCGCCACAAGCCGCGCCGCTCCAGATATTGAATCGCGTCTGGTGCATCGGTTTGGTTGAGACGCTTTGAGTAGTAAGTGACGACCGCATTCAGCAACTCGCGATCGTTCATCTCGATATTGATCGGACATTCGACGGATTCCGCTTTCTGTGGCCTTACGCGTCGCGGTTGGTCATAGGCCGGATATCCGCGATGCAGAAGCTCGATCGCGCGCAGGAACGTCACGTTCTCACTTCGTTCGACCCACCGGATTACGTCTCCGCCTGCATTACATGCACCGAGACAGTTCCACAGATTCTTTGCCGGCGTGATCACGAGCGACGGCTCGTGTTCATCGGGGAACGGGCATAAGCCAAGAAGATTTTCACCATGCCCGCGAAGTTCGATCCCACGCCGGCGTGCGAGATCAGCGACGCTGACCTCGCGCTTGATTCTGTCGATCACTTCCTCAGGGATCCGGCTCATCTCCTTCACGCCTCAGGGCTCAGCGTGACGACGATGCGACCTTGCTCGACCGCCACGAAGATCCGCTCGCCTGCTTTGAAGCCGTTTTCCTCAAGCCAAGCGCCCTGCATTCGGATCATCGGCACGCGTCGCGTTGATGAGAAGTTGGCTCGTGGCCCCTCGACGCGCTCGACAATCTTCATCTGTTTTCCGGTTCGCTGCATGCTGGCCTCCTATCAAAACCTGTCAAGACCTTTTTCACGGTGTGAACCTGAACAGCAAAATACAGTGTCATACTGTATAGTGTCAAGCTGTTACGGAGGCGTACCTAAAATGCGGAACACGATGCCCCGGAAGTCGAAGCTCAACGTTGCTCCCGTCGACTACGGCCAGGACGACACCCTCGGGCAGCGCATTGCCCGTATCCGAAAGTTGCGCGGCTACACGCAAGTCGAGCTCGCGGAACGCGTCGGCATCATTCAAGCGCTCGTCTCCGACTATGAGCGCGGCAAGCTGCGCCTCAGCGCAGACATGGCCGTCCGGTTTGCACACGCGCTCGAGGTCACGACCGATGAACTGCTCGGCGTTTCCGAACTCAAAGCTGTTGGCCCAAAGCCGAGCCGCAAAATTCTCCGGCGCATGGAGAAGATCGATCGACTACGCCCTCAGCAGCAAGCGATTCTGCTCAAGACCATCGATACTTTCCTTCGCGGTGCCACCAAGTAACTACAGCGTCATTACGATTAGTAAAAAAAAAAAGCCCCGGTCCAGACCGGGGCTTTTTTCATTCATCCAGGTCGCAGGGGCTACAGATCTTTACCAGCTTTGAACTTCCCGCCGCGCGCCGACTTCGAGGTGCTCTTCGTCGCCTTGCTCGCTTTCGCGGTCTTCGTCACCTTGCTGCTCTTTTTTGCCGGGGATTTCGCTGTCTTCGCCGCCATTCGCATCTCTCCTTTCGGTCAAGGAGTAGATAATCCGCGCTCGCTTTCTCCTCAGCAAGTTTCCGCCGATCGACTGATCTATTGAATGATTCTTAGTCGAAGAAGAAGCCAAAATCGGCGGTACCGCCAGCTGTTCGAATGTCAGCCGCCCTCGCGCATACGCGCGCCTGAGCTCCCGATCTAACGGCGCATTCGGCGATCGAGCGCTCAGAACAGATCTGTGACGTTGATGGCATCGTCCAGCAGCAGGCGTCTGCATGCATCACGGATTCGTAGCGCGGTCATGACGCGCATCTTCGGCGAGCGTCCTTTCATGATCCGGAAGAATCGCCGCCACGGTATCCCTGCCTCTCGTGCTACGCCGGCAGGGTCCAACCCGTTGCGTTGCATGAACGTTTCGAGCTTCGTCATTTCACCGGCTCTGCTCACGCGTCAGCACATCTTTAGCGTCCGCCCCCAAGACGCCAATACGCTACTTATTGACGCACATCCATAATGACAATATCGTGCGCATCGTTCGCGTGGTGCATCTAATTAGCCCTCCTCGCGAAATTTTGCTCTTTTAATTTCTATAACGATTGGGAACGCTCAGGACCAAAGACCGTTTTCGTGGATGCACCACGCGATCTCTACCAGAAGTCAACTCACACCCAAAAGCCAAAAACCCCGGCGCTCGCCGGGGCTTTTTGTTGGAGGCTTTTCGACGACCGCCGGGGCTAATCGCTATTCAACGTCGCATCCTTCCATGCGACATACAGTCTGTCCAAGAGAGACTGCAACTGCTGCTCGTCCGCATACGACCCAAAGTAATGAGATAGACCACGCATTTCTTCTTCTAATGCGTGAAGCGATCCCCGGTCGCATTGTGAGGCGTACGATCGCGCCTTCTCGATAAAACCACGATCACGTTCGTACACGTAATCAGCCAACATCATGGCGTTCTCGGCCCATGCACGACTAATGAACTGATCGAGCTCGTCGATCACACGTTGCAAAGAGGCACACATCATTGTGGCCATGGCCCCATCACCGTCCATTCGCGAGGAACTCCTGGAATGTAAATTTGATTACCACCGCCGAGGTACGGACCTTGTGCGCGGGCAGGACCCTCAAATCCAATCAGAGATTGCCCCGGAGGCACGGTCATTCTTTCGATTGTTGTTCCTTTATTCCATCGTGGCAGGACAGCCTGATCCATGCGCCACTGCAGTTCGCCCCGCGGTTCAACTCGCGTCCACCACAGTCGTCGCGATCCCGCATCACGAATGCCATAAAGCTCTTCCCCAGATCCAATCGCTACTGTCCTCGGGCGACCCACAAAGTTTGCAACTTCAGCTTCAGGCAAAACTGCGCCGGCATTCGTAGGAATGGTTTCCACTCGAGCAAAATCATCGACAAACTCGCCGCCCCAATTCGTATACGCCGCCGGCGCCGTGGTACGCGCCGTAGTTACAGGAACCGCTGCTCGGGCTCTCGAAACCACTCCTGCCACCGCACCCGTGACAGCCATAACTGTTCCGACGTCTTCGGCAGCAGTGGTCTGAGCATGGCCAAATTCAGCACCGGCAGCTTGGTAGTTACCTTGTGCTATCGCTTGTTGAGATTTTTTCGTGTGCTGGAATGGACGCACACCGGGGATCAAATTTAGAAGAGCCTGTTTCTTCTGCTCGTTCTCAGCATTATTGAACGCGACGACCTGATCGACCGCAGCTTTTGCGCCCTCAATGCCATTCGCCTGATAACCCGAATAAACGATCTGTGCATCGGTAACAGCATTGATTACCGCTGTACCACCCGCCACGATCGGTGCGGCAGGCGCCTTAGCGATGTTTACGACGGTGTTGATTACGTCTTGTGTCCGACCTTTGAGTCGACCGATCTCAAACTGCATAAGATTCCCGGCCGCTTTCTTCGCGTCCGCCCAACCCCAATTACCAGTTGGGTCCGTGCAGTTAATCGGATCGCCTCCGCAGAACGCGTAAAGGTTCGCTGAGTCCGTGTAGCCCATTGAATCCGGGCTAAGGAAGGTTCCGGACGTTGGCGAGAACCATCTGTTGCGGACATAAACCGCGCCATTCATGGGCTCCACAAAGGGCAATGCCTGGAACCGGGCCGTAAAGACCTGTTCAAAGAGCGGCTCGCGGTCGCCGGTGGGGGCGAGGGCGAGGGTTGAGAGTTCGTAGAGTGTACTCGCGTTTAGGGGGGTGAGGGTGGTGAGGGGCTGTCGGAGCTCGAAGGGGGTTTCGTCCGAGGTGTAGAGGCGCGCGTCTTCGAGCGTGGGTGGGAGGATGGGGGTGTCGGGCGTCCACGCCGAGGCGCGAAGCGACGGCGTCGCGGCGATGGAGAGGGCGGCGGATTCTGGTGCGTTTGCGATCAGGGCTTCCCAATCGGCAGCCGGAAGGGACCAGAGGACGGTGTAGGCATCCGCGAGAGATGGGGCGACGGGAGTCGTGCGGATAACGGTGCCGGTGCGGGTGACGAGCGCGAGTCGCGCGCCAGTCGCGAGCGACTCGGCAGAGAGTTGCTCGGTCGCGTGGAGCGTTACGTCGACGCGCTGCAGAACCGTGTCGACAACAACGGGTTTGATTGCGATGCGATCGATCACAACGCCGGTGAGTGCGCGGTCATCGGCGCCGTAGGCGTCGTTCGGGAGGTTGCGCGCGACGATCTCACCGTCGATGTTGAGCACCGCCTGCAAGCCACCGGCTGCGGCTTCATCGAAGATCGGATAGAGATTCGTCGGAAGGCCGGTCGAGGGATCGATCGTGACGGTGATGAGCGGATCGTCGTACGCGGCGTCGCCGTGGATGATCTGCTTGAGCGGATCGCCATTCGAGCCCGCGGCGTAAACGCTCACGAGACGATCGGTGACGAGATCCCATACGAACGTCGTGTCCGCGGGCAAGCCGTCGGCGGCGATCACGCTCGCGCGATCTTCGAGCTTCCAGTCTTCCGGACGATCGTCGCGCGGGTTGTTGATCGCGGCGTATTCAGCGCGGCGGCCGACCACGCGATTGAGGCCGCTGTAGGTGAAGACAATGCGACGCGGCGTGATGCCGTTCTTCTCGCGCATCGTCGTGAGACGGCCGCGCGCATTGTACGTGTAGATCGTGCTGCCGTCGTCCGTGCGCTCCGGCCCGTCGTGCACGAACTGACGCACGTCGGTGCCGCGCGTCATGCTCTTGATCTTGTGACCGACGCCTTCTTCGAACGACGTGCTGGCCGCACTCGTACGGGTTTGCGCAAAACGGAAGTCCGCGTCGGTATTGCCCTCTTCGATACTGCCTTCGACTGACGACGAAGGTTCCACTTGCGAGCGCGAGCTGAACATCGACCCGAGCAAGCGACTGCGCTGGTCATACGTGAAGCGTGTCGTCAGTTCGTCGGACGCAAGGCCGAGTTGCCGCGACACACTCACCTGCAAGCCGTCGTATTCGACCGACGTCCCGGCCACAGTCGTCGTGCCGACCTTCACCCGCACATCGCGAAG
>JBQCJC010000694.1:0-3680 GCA_051953135.1 Thermoanaerobaculia bacterium
AAGACGCCTCGTTCCCCGCGGAGTCATAACTCACAGAGTGCTCGAGGTCATTCGTGGTGACGCTCGCCAGTTTCGGCGTGCTGCCTTGGTACGTGAACGTCGAAACGCGGCCAAGCGGTAGCGTCGTCACATCAGTGCGCGGTCGCAACCGTGTCTGATCGCCCGGTTCCGGCGGACGACGGATCTCGCCGAGGCGCAGCGCGAGCATGTTCCCCATCGCGTCATATGAGTATGAACCTGTGAGCCAAAGACTCGTTCCCGTATTGGCCGTTACCAATCGATTGAGATCGTCGTAGGCAAACGTGCGGTTGTACGACGAATCCAAGCCATCCGCGATCCCGATCACGTTCCCGGCCGAGTCGTAACTGTAGTCATATTGCGCCATGGGAGTTCCCGCACTGGTCAGCCTATTCTGCGCCATTCGATAGCGGTTGTCATACGCCATGGTCTGCACTGTGCCGTTTCCGAATGTCAGCGATGTCGGCGGACCGAACGGAAGATAGGTCGCCGCGGTGATGATCGGCGCCGCATAGGCTCCCGATACGGCTGCAGCAGAAATTGGCCTGCCCGCGTAGTCAAAGGAATAGGTGATCTTTATGTCCGACGGATATGTGAGCCCGGCCCGGTTTCCGTTGGCATCGTAGGTATACCTCGTCACGTAGCTGCCCGTCAGACCGACGAACGTCCGCTCTTCGCGACGCAAACTACCCTTTCGCTCGTAGTCATATCTCGTTACGCCAGTCGGATCGCTGAGTTGTGTCAATCGCCCAATGCCGAAACGGCCAGCCGTCGCGTCGTCATACTGCCAATGAACCTCTTCGGTCGGCACACCGGAACGCATCGACGTTGCGGAGGCAATACGACCGAGCTCGTCGTACAGGCGGGTTGTCGACGCTCCATTCGCGTCTCTCGTCGTAAGCAATTCGCCCGCTAATCCGTAGGCGTAGGTCGTGACACCAGTGCTCGGACTGCTTTGCGAAAGCATCTGACCGAAATCATCGAAGACGTAAGTCGTCAGGTTGCCGTTCGGGTCCGTCACCGCCGCCAGATTGCCGTACAGGTCATAGCCGTAATTTGTGGCAATCTCACCGCCGGCTACACCGGTGACTGTTTGCCGCAGGGAGACGAGCCGCCCTGCCGCGTCGTATGCGTAGCTCACATTCGGCGCGCCATGGTTTTCATCCTGGACGGAAGTGATTCGATCGGCCGCGTCGTACCAATAACGCGCGACGTTACCGTCCGCGTGAATCACGCCGGAAAGACGAGCATTCGTATCGTAAGTAGACGATTCCCGCGTCTTTTCGACCCATGTGCCGCCTTCGAATGCCAGCCGGCGTTCCTGGCTCTTTTTCCCAGTAACCGCGTCGTAGCTCGTCTCGGTTCGTTCTTTCAGGTCGTTAGCGTTGGGCCCTCGCGCAATGACCGCGACTCGACCGCGAAGGTCATAGGAGTAGATCGTCACACCACCGCCCGGCTGTTCGACTTCTTCGAGTGGTCCACTCGTGGACGCGTATTCGCTACGTGTGGTCAGATCGGTCGCGCAGAGTGGATCGCTTGCGGTATCGCAGCCGGGCATTCCTTTGACCGTAGACGTCAAGACGCGGCCGAGGCTGTCGTGAGTGGTTTCCGTTGCAACGCCATTTGCGTCGACCGTGCGTATGGCATTTCCAAAGACGTCGTACGCCTCGAACCGCATCATGTGTCCTGCCGCATCTTTGACCGCGGCCAGACGGCCGCGCAGCATTGCCGGTACTGCCGCATCGATCGGGTAATAAACGTAACGCGTGACATCCGCGACGTCGGTACGTGGTCCATCGGTCGAGCGGAGCATTCCCGCGGGCTGTGGGAGACTCAACCACGAGCTACTGAAGTTCCCCCCCGGATCGAACGCGGGAGCGTATGCGTCGGCCGTAGTGCAGCCATTTCCTTGTGCATCACACGGGGGCACGTCACCATAGGGTTGATGCGTCGTCGTTCGCGTTTCCTGTACCGGCGTCGTTCCGCTCCAGCCTGAACTGGTCGTACTCAGGACCACTCCAAGCGCAGGGTGATAGATCGTCGCCTGACTGGTCAGGTTCACGGGATTGAGAATACTCGGCGTCGTTGTGGCGGTCAGTTTCTCCGGCCACGCCGCATCGGTGTATGCATAATGACGCGTGATTGTTGCCGGTGTCGCCTCGAGCGGGGTTGTGCTCAGCACATCAGTCGTCACGCGACAACGCGTACTGTCAGTCTCGGGATCGCAGCCGGGGATCTTCAGGAATCGAATTTCCGTGACGAGTTTATCGCCCTCATATGCTCTGGAAGTCACATATCCGGACGCGTCCTGAGCGAGAATGACGCGACCATCCTCATCGCGAACATACGTCGCGTCGCCTGACCCGCAACTCGCGCATCCTCCGCTGACCTGAACGACGCGATAGGCGCCGCCAATGGGGCGAAGTGTGCGCGTCGAAATCGCGCCTGTCTTATACGTCACGCGGGTGATCTTTTCGTTCGGCATGGACCCAACGAGCTCGTATTCAATACTGGCGATTTCGTCGACGTCACCCGTCGAGTTCGTAGCAAATCCGTCTGCGTCGTAGTCGTGGCTCTCAATGAGATTTCCTAGCGGACCTCTCGATGCAGTCATACGATCCGCGACATATTCGTACGTTCTCCACACGTGACTTCCGGGTGCCTGTACCGTCGTGAGCTTGCCGTTGCCGTCGTATTGATACGCCCAAGTCAGATCCGGCATACCGGCCACCGAAATCGACGACACGCTTCGTCCAGAAAACGTGAGCAACCACGTTGCGGTCGTCCAATTGTCCGTGAGCGACTCGGGAAGACCATTGGCGCTATACGACAGTTGCGCACCATGCCCAGTCGTCAGGTCGCGTAGTTCAACGAGCTTTCCGTCACTGGCACGGAATATCTTGAGTTCCGACAGCCCCGCCGCGCGGTAGGCATACGTTCCCGTCCCCGCACTGTAGATTAGTGTGCCGTACGCCCCGGCTGCAGTCGGCCATGTCTGTCGCCACCCGGTGCCGTCGTTCCGAAATGTCACCACTCCGCTCGATTCGGAAGCAATCGTTACGGCTCCGGTGGAGTCCGCAATAAGACGCTGGTCAAAAAGCGTGGTCCAGCCACGCCCGAAGAGTCCTACGATCTGATCATCGCTGTTGTAGGTGCGAATCAGTCGATGGCCGGCGATCGGCGGCAACGGGTCCGAGTCCGTCAACAACATATTGCCGTCGCTGTAGAAGACCGGATTGGCGGTCGCGTCACATGCGTCGCATTCGACCCAAACGTCTTCCTTCGCCACCTCGCACGATTGCGCAGTCGCGACGATGTGAACCTGTCGTGCGACATAAGGCGGGGTGAACTCGACCGTGTACGTGCCCGAGCGATCGGTCAGCTGGCGTTCCTCAATCAATTGACCAACGTACGTGAGACCGTCCGCGGTCTGATATTCCGCCAATTCGAGGCGAACCGTTCCTCCGATACGCTTCAAGTCATATTGCACCAGCAATCGAATTCGGCCCGGCTGCCCCT
Organism: Thermoanaerobaculia bacterium; assembly: GCA_051953135.1. Taxonomy (GTDB): domain Bacteria; phylum Acidobacteriota; class Thermoanaerobaculia; order Gp7-AA8; family Gp7-AA8; genus QHVT01. The sequence continues at coordinate 3,538 of JBQCJC010000694.1, forward strand.
TCACCTTTGACGGAGTGACGGAGATCGTCGGCTCTGCCGAGGGTGCTTGCACAGACTTCTCGTCGGTGAAGGATGGTTCGCCGAAATGGTCACATGCCGTTGCAACTGCTTTGAGTTCTGACCAGCATCGCGGCAGAGGGACG
>JBQCJC010000695.1:0-4762 GCA_051953135.1 Thermoanaerobaculia bacterium
GTCGGCGGAGACGCAGATCACTTCTTCGACTTCGCGCAGCGCGTTGCGCACGCCGAAGTCGCGTAGGTTGTCGAGATCGACGGAGGCGAGGACGTTGATGCGGCGATCGCGTCCGTGCGCGAGGCGGTCGATGGCCGCGGCGACGTCGACCGGATTGCCGACCACGACGGTGTTGCGAGGACGAATCGGAATCGCACGCGCGAGCACCATGCGCCAGAGCGCGAGCAGAATGCCTTCGAGCAGCGGCACGGCGATGAGAATCGTGCGCGGCAAAGGTCGTTCGATGGCCATGCCGGCAATCGAGACGAGCGCCATTTGAATGATGAGCGCGGCGAGGATCATCGGCCGCGTGCGCGGCGACATGCGTTGCCGGTAGAAGCCGGAGAGTCCGAGTGCGGCGAGCAGTGAGAGCGTGAAGAGCAGCACGATCGCCGGGCCGAGTGCGAACTTCGCTTCGGGCAGGAGCGCGCGCGTGAATTCGATCGGAACGTAGCGGCGGAAATACGTGACCGCGGCAAGCGAGCCCCAGCCGATCGCAAAATCTCCGGCGATGGCCACTCCCTGGCGCAGCGACGCTTCGCGCGAGCTCGGACGAATCATGCGGCGGCGCGACCTCGTTTCACGATCTCGAGGAGACGCTCGTGGGTACGCTCGCGTGCGTAGTGTTGTTCGACCGCATTGCGCAACGCGATCGCGCTCGCCGTTCGACGCGCGTCGTCGTGCAGCAGGTCGACGGCGATCTTCGCGAGCGACCGCGGATCGTTCGCGAGTGCCGCATGTCGCGCGAGCGGCGCGAGTCCGCGCAGCGCATGCGTCGTCGCGGCGATCGCGCATCCGGCTTCCGCCGCTTCCATGATTTTCGTTTGCACGCCGCTGCCGTACCGCATCGGCACGAGCGACACTTTCGCGTCGCGCGCGAACGACGGCATGTCGCGCACGGGCGTGACGAGCTCGATGCCCGCGCGTTTCGCATCGCGCGCGATGTCGCGAGGGACGTGCGAGCCGCCGATGACGAGTGTTGCCCGCGGTGCGAGTCGCTGGATCGCGGGCCACGTTTCGTGAATGAGCACTCGCGCGGCGTCGGCGTTTGCGAAGTAGGAGAGACGGCCCCAGAACGCGAAGTCGTACTTGCGGGCGCGATGCGGATCGAGCGGCGCGAGGGTCACGCCATTCGAGATCGCGGTGGCGCGCAGTTCGTGCGTTTCTTCGTCGCTGACGACGAGCACATCGTCGTACGCGCGAATAGCATCGAGCTCCGCGCGCTGCACGCGCTTCGCTTCGAAGCTCCACAATTTTGCGAAGAGCGATGCTCGCGCATGTTCGCGTGAACGTTCGCGCGTGTTGGCCGCGAGCGAATCGATCGCATCGAGCACGCGATGGCCTTCGACATGCTCACGCACCCACGGATCGAGGCGCGAGAGGATGACGATGGTGGCGTCGATGGCGCCGAGGTCGCGTTTGGCGCGGGTGATGGCTTCGGGCCAGTCGTACGCCGCGGTGAGGAGAGACGTGAACGGCAATCGCTCACGAAACACGCGCATCAGCGCGCGCATGCCACGGACGATCGATCGCCTTGCCGGATAGTCCGCGCTGCCCGGCGCGACGAGCGCAACACGCGCATGCGGCGCGAGCGCGTCGAGCCAGATGGACGTGCGCAGACGATCGCCGCTGTACGCGGGCCAGGGGAAACGGGAGGCGAGGACGAGGACATTCATCAGATGCAGCGCGTTGGACCGGCCGGTATTATGCCGTCGGTTGCGCACGTGAAGGCACTCGATCCGCAAATCTCATCCGCCATCACCACCACGGTCGCGGAGCTGGAGCGCACGTCGTGCGCGGAAGTGGTCGTGGAGATTCGCGGCCGTGCGGGTTCGTACGCGCATGCGCACGCGCGATTCGCGTCGCTGCTGGCGTTCGTCGCACTGGTGGTGCTGCTGTTTTCGCCGTGGCATTTCTCCGCCCCATGGGTCGCCTTCGACATCGTCATCGTCTGGCTCCTCGGCATCCTGATCGCGAAGAAAAGCGATTTCCTGCGACGCGCGTTCACGTCGGAGAAAGAACGAAGCTCGATGACGCGGCTTTGCGCGTCGGCGGCGTTTTACGATCGCGGCATTGCGAACACGTCGCGCGAGTCGGGCGTGCTCGTGTTTTTGTCGGTGCTCGAGCGGCAGCTCGAAGTGGTCGCCGATCGCGGAGTGCTCGAAGCGGTGCCGTCGCTCGAATGGAATCGAATCATCGATGATGCGCGCTCACGCGGTGCGACGCCGGAGACGCTCGTGAATGTGTTGCACGCGCTGGCGCCGCTGCTCGCGTGTCATTTGCCGTGGGTCGAGGGAGACGTGGACGAGCTCACGAACGTTCCGCGGTTCGAGAGCGAATGAAGAAATCGCGACGCGTTCTTCTCCTTCTGCTCGTGCTGCTCCTCGCGGTCAGCGCGTTCGCGCGCGTCGGCGGCGGCGATTCGTACGGCGGAGGCTCGAGCAGCAGCGGCGGTGGCAGCGGCGGATCGGGCGATGGCGGCGGCGAGTTGCTGTGGCTCGTCTTTCGATTTTTGTTCTGGCTCACGATCGAACATCCGGTGATCGGCATTCCGGTCGACATCGTCGTCGCGTTGATTGTGTTTCGCTGGCTGCGCAGAAAAGAACAGAACACGGTGCTCACGTTCGGCACCGAAGCACGTGCGCCCGTTCGTACGAACGCGCCGGTGCGACTCGATGCGTTGCGTCGCTACGATCCGAATTTCTCCGACGTCGTGTTTCACGACTTCTGCTACTCGCTCTTCGCACGCGCGCATCAGGCGCGCGGTGCGGGACAACTCGCGCAATACGCGCCGTATCTCAGCGCGAGCGCGCGACAAGCGCTCGCATCACGCAATCCGTCGGGGCTCAGTGAAGTGCGCGGCATCGTGATCGGATCCTTTCGTGTCGACGATGCGCGCGGTCTCGACGGACCGACGGTGTACGCGACGGTGGCGTACGAAGCGAACTACACCGAGGTGGTGGGAGGCTCGGCGAAGAGCTGGTATGTGCGCGAGCGATGGACGCTCGAGCGCCAGCGCGACATCCTCTCTTCGCCGCCGGAGAAAGCGAAAGCGGATCACTGCCCGCGTTGTGGCGCCGCGTTGCGAACGCGCACCGATGGCTCGTGCGAGTTCTGCGGCGCGAAGATTGAGAGCGGCGCATTTCAATGGTTCGTGCGCTCGATCTCGCTCGTCGATCGGCAGGATCGCGGCCCGGTGCTCACCGGCGGCGGCGTCGAAGCGGGAACGAATCTTCCGACGATCTATCAGCCGCAGCTCGCGCAAGTCCTCGCGCAATTTCGCGGTGCGAATCCCGGCTTCGACATCAACGAATTCACCGATCGCGTGCGTGAGATCGCGACGGAGTTGCAAAGTGTGTGGTCCGCGCGCGACTGGGAACGCGTGCGTCCACTCGAATCCGAAGGCTTGTTCCAGATGCATCGCTACTGGATCGATGCGTACAAGCGGCAGCGCCTGCGCAACGTCGTCGATGACCACGGGATCGAGACGATCGACATCGTGAAGATCGACAGCGATGCGTTCTATGAATCGATCACCGTGCGCATGCGCGCGCACGGCCGCGACTACACGATCGATGACAGCAATCGTCTCGTCGGCGGCTCGCAAACCGACATGCGTTACTGGAGCGAGTACTGGACGTTCATTCGCACGCGCGGCGCGGATCCGTCGCGGCGCATCGCTTGTCCGAATTGCGGCGCGATGGTGCAGATCGGCGTGACCGGGATTTGCGAATACTGCGGCGGCAGGTTGACGAGCGGAACATTCGACTGGGTGCTGTCACGAATCGAACAGGACGAGGCGTACGCGGGATGAACGTCGTTACGGGTTTTCATCCGGCCATCACAGAGCCGCGCGCTTGTCTGCGTCACGTGGACGCGCCAGTAATCCGAAAATCGATCCGCCGATGATGAGCGTCGCGCCGAGGAGCGTGCGTGCGGTGAGCGGCTCGCGAAGGAGCAGCACGCTGAGTGCGATCGCGATCGGAATGTTGCCGTAGTAGACGACGCTCGTCATCGCGGGCGAGAGGTGCGTGGTGACGTGAATCCAGAGGCTGTGGCCGATGAGCGTCACGCCGATGGCGAGAAAGAGCAGAGCCGCCCAGTCGCGCGTGCCGAGGTTCCAGTTTGCTTTGCCGATGAACATCGTGAAGGCAAGGAAGGCGAAGAAGAATTGGCCGAACGCGCGCGCGCTGGTCGGGATGTGCGACCAGCGTTGATGCAGCAGCGGCAGGCTCGCGTACATCAACGCCGATGCGCACGAGAGCAGCATGCCGATGACGACGCTGTTGCCGAGATCGAATGCAGGCACGACGAGCATCGCGCCCGCGGCAGCAGCAAGTACGGCGACGATGTCGGTCCATCGTGTGGCGTGATGACTGACGATTGCGCCGAGGAGCACGAGATCGACGCCGTAGGTCGAGAGACCGATCGCCGCGACCGATGCCGATGATGCTTTGATCGCAAGGAAAAACGTGAGCAGGTGGCCGAAGAACAGCAGGCCGATGGTCGCGAGCTTCGCGAGGTCGCGCGCGCGAATCGTTTTCAACTCGCCGCGAATGGCCATGATCGCGGTGATGCCGATCGATGCGATCGCGAGTCGCACGATGCCGATCGTGTAGGGATTCGCATGCACCCAGCGCACGACGACGGGGATCGTGCCGAAGAGAAGGATGGCGAAGAACGCGGAGACGGCGAGACGAAACAAGCGGGCGAAGTGTAATGG
>JBQCJC010000696.1:0-7516 GCA_051953135.1 Thermoanaerobaculia bacterium
ACGAAGGACCTCGAGCACTCTGTGAGTGAGGACTCCGCGGGGAACGAGGCGTCTTATCTCGTTCAACGGACATATTCGGCACGCAATCTCCTCGCGTCCGTGATCGAGGATCTGGAAGGTACCTCTCACACGATCACTTACGGCTACGACGGTCGAGGGCTGCGTGTACGCCGATCTGAGCCTCCCGCCGGCGGCGGAAACTCTAACCGATACTTCCTGTACAGCCCCGAACTGCAACTGTTGTCCATTACGAACGACGACGAGCCAAATCCATGGCTCCGCGGCCCGCGAGTCAATACTGGCGCGCCAAGCCTCCGGACGCAAATTATCTGGTTCGGCGGAAGGCCGGTCGCACAGGTAACCGACTCGGAATTACGGTTCACGTTTGCAGACCACCTCGGCACGCCGATCTTGCAGACGACGTATACGACCCCACCAGAAATCCAAGGGCGCGCGGAGTACGAGCCATTCGGAAACGTGTATGAAATGCGCCAGGGCAACCGCATCGATCAACCACTTCGCTTCCCGGGACAGGAAGTCGCGATGTCGCTGGAAGGACAGGAGGAGAATTACAATGTCTTCCGCTGGTACCGAAGTGGATGGGGGCGGTATACGCAGCCAGATCCGTTGACAATGGCCGGTACCGCGCTGACGGAGCTGTACACCTATGCGGCGGCAAACCCGGTCAATTCCGCAGATCCTACGGGCCTCGTAACCGTAAATCAGACGTTTACACGCCGAGGCAGCCTTCTCGGCGGCGGTGGAAATTACACACTCGCCTACTCCAAGGTGAAGGCGACGGGGACGTGCGTCTGTAGCGGGGGATCGAACTATATTCGATTAACGTTGGATTTTGATCACAGTTATCTGTGCAGTGGATCCGCGTGCGCGATCGAACAGAAGCATGCCGAAATCGCATCGCCGTTCATCTCTCGCGTTGCGCGAGAGTGGAACCAGTATGAGCAAGTACCGTACGTGAGCAACGCGCAGTGTCTAGCAGACGCAGATTACTGGGCTAAGGATCTCGAAAGGGGAATTCTGGATGGGAGGCGTTGGCCTAAAGACCTATTGCGTCGCTATAATGACGCACAAAATGACTACGAGTCTACTCATCACGGTTGGTGTGCGACCCCGGGATTGCCATGCGCAAAATAAATCTTGCACGGATCACGATCATAGTAGCCGTAATGACATTGCCCGTTATTGCGGTGTTGCTTTATGGACGTCTGGATAACCGAGCTGTGCAAGCGAAAGCTCGCAAAAACGACGAACTGGTCCGTCTTGCTGAACAGCTTCCTGGCCAGCCGCTTACTCGCGTTCTCCGCGACCTCGGGCAACCAACGGCGGTGTCGTACGATCCCGCGTCCGACGGAGACGCTCGGCTACGACTAACATATACGTATGAGTACAGTGCAGCCCCGTGGTCTCGACCATACCGGGCAGTTCTGCACGTGTTCGTTCGCATATCGAATAACGGTGCGGTCGACGCGGCACAACCAGAACTGATTTATTATCAGCACTAAGTAACCGAGAGTGGAAGGCGTGATGACGTGCGCCCGCAGGCGCAATAGATTTGAGGATTAGACCGCGTATCACTCCTCGAAAAAGCAAAGGAGGGGCTATGCCCCTCCTTTGGTGTAAGATCACCGTGCCTGCGCCACGCTAGCCGAGCTAACGTCTCCCTATCACTCTAATGGCTAGCGAACGCGGGCCTATCTATTTGATGGCTGGATAACGCGGGAAACACAGCACTCCGATCACTTGCGGCAGATTGTGAGCACCAGCAGGCTGATCCCAACGGCGGCGAAAAAGTCGAACGGGAAGCGAAATTTTTCCAGTACGAACTGATAGGCCACGAGCGCAAGAAGCAATGTGAGCGAGACCCCTACCAGGCGAAGCACATTCACGCGGCGTCCTCCAGTTTTGCGACCCATGCCTCGGCCAGAATCGAAAGCAGCACGCGGAACCGACGTTTCGTAAGCTTTCGTCGAAAGGCCAGCGGACTGACATTCCTGAGATCCGGACAGAGCACGATCGCGCGGCGACGAATCTCGAGTACGAGTCTGTCGCGAAATCCTATGCGTGCCTGTAGAGCGAGAGATGAATCCACGCATGTCTCCTTGGAAGTGGTTCCGGACTGTAGGGCCGATGCTAACAAGGTGCGGTCACCGGCACGCCGAATTCGGGCTTCCAAAACAGCCGTGCGATGATGCGTTCAATCAGCGGCTCGTGATCAGGAGTTCGCGCCTTGATTGCGATACATTCCTCCACCACAGCGCTCATGGCCCCCGCAAGGATCGGAATCCGCTCAGCTACATCTCCGATTGCGCACGTGGTTGAGATCTGGAGATCGGTATCCCGCGTGCGAGTGAACCAGACGCCGGCCGAATCGAGAGCTGCCTTCCGAATCGCCACACGATGCTTGCGCAGCGTGCCATTGAGATCGCGATACGCGATGTGGTCCTGAGTAAGACCGTCGTCGTGAAGGCGGATTAGGCCCTTTTTGCCGTCCGCGATTTCGAGGTAGACCCAGATCCTTTCGCCGTCCGGATAGAAGAACGGCGTTTTGATACCGAGTTTCGCCCAAACGCGGTTCGGGCGGATGTCGGGAAGGATCGTGTATTGCTTTCCTGGAATGGCGGTCGTGAGTTGCAGAGCTGCGCGCTTGATTGTGAGTTTGTCGGATGGCAATCAGGGCTCCTTTTGTCAAGGCGACGATCGTCGGTTGGGATCTGCTTTTCTACGAATTCGGCGAGGAACGCAGCGTTCGCGATGATGAAGTCGACATGATGCAGACCGCTCTCCGGATCAATGTCTTCGCCGTCTAAGAACGAAAACGTATGTCGAAGAAGGCTGTCCGCGACCTCGCACCATGGGCTTCCATGGCGCCAGTCGTCGCGTGAATATTTGCGCGCGCCGTATGAGAGCGCACGAGCGCCAGCGCGAACTGCGGAGGCCGGAAACAGCGACAGTTGTGGTTTCCCGGCGTTGTACCGGGCGGCTCGTTTTGTCACCAACCCACCGCCCGTTCAAGCGTGGCATCGCCGCGATAGTGCTCACATCCGGGATGGCACGGACCGTCTTCGAAAGTCGCGTAAGCCGCGTTGAAGTGAAGATCGACGACTCCGAGTTTCGATTCCGAGTTCTTGAGAATGTGTAGTTGCGTGCCGCAGGGCGAGTGATCAGGATTTGACCGATCAAAGATCCACGGCCTGTTGATCGCAATGACTGTGCGTGCGTGTTGGTTGATTGCGCGGCTCTCGCGCATGTCCTGTATTTTTGGCTCGTGTCCTTCGCGATTTGCGACGCCATCGTTAAGTTGCGCGAAGGCGACCACCGCGATATCGAGTTCTTTGGCGAGTCGGACGAGGGATTTCCCGATCCGGTTCACCTCCTGTTCGCGATTTCCGCTGTAGCCGGCCGCATCGTCCACGAGTTGCAGGTAATCGACAAAGAGGACATCGAGCTTGCCGGAGTGGTGGAGTTGGCGCGCTATCGAACGGATCTGAAGAATGTCAAACGCTCCGTCACACAAGTGGAGGCGGGGGCTGATTGACTGCAGTAACTTCTGGCCTTCATATACGCGGCTCATGCCCGCGTCGTTGACCGTTCCCGTGCGTACCCGATAAAGCTTCTCTTGTGACGCGTTCGAGAGCAGTCGAAAGCCGAGCATGCGATTCGTCATTTCGAGCGCGTTGTAGGCCGCATGGATACGTTCGTTACCCGGAACTGAGACCACTCTTCGAGCGAGGTCGAGACCGAGACCGGTCTTTCCTACCGAGGTATAGCCGCCGAAGATCGTCACAGCGCCGCGTTGATACCCGAGTAGGTACGCATCGAGGCTTGGAATGCCGGTCGCGATCCCGGTGAGGAAATCTTCGTTCTCGCGGCGGTATTCGATCTCGCGCACAAGCGCGTCGACGACCTCACCGACCGGGACGGGCGCGCTGTCGTCGGAATCGCGGGCGACGAGATCTCCAAGTGTGCCAGTGAGGCGTGCGATAAGCGTACGAACAGACGCCGTTTCTAGCGACTGTACGGCTCGCGCGAGTTCTCGAAGGATCTGCCTCTTACTGTACGCCTCACGGACCATCTGGCAGTACAGCTCGATCGCAGCGGCGTTCGGCGTCGTCGTCGTCAGGCTTGTGATGTACGAAAGGCCGCCTGCTGCATCAAGGTTTCCGTTTCGCGACAACTCGTTCCGGAGGGCCAGAATATCGACAGTAAGGTGCGGCGGAAGGTTGAGGAGAGTTCGAAAGATCAGTGCGTTTCGTTGGTCGCGAAAATGCTCCGGGCGCAAACCGGTCTTGACGACGTGATAAAGACCCTTCTCGAACGTCATCACCGCGTTTAGCGTCTGCCGTTCTGCTTCATCGGCGTGGATCGGCGTGCTGGCGATGACCTCAAGAAGTTTCTCCGGCGAAGCGTAAACCGGAACCTTCATGCCATCACCTGTCGCTGGCTGGATTGCATCCGATCTTTGAGATCCGAAACGTCGTCGGAAGGGGGATGTGATGTCGGAGGTGCTTGCGGCGTCCACTGACCGCCCCAATAGTGGCCGCTCGTGTACGTCTCGAAGAAGTTGAACGCATTCCGACGCCGCTCGGGATGATCGGCAGTAGCCTTCTTGTACGAGAGAATCGCGGCCTGCACGTCGGACTCGGACTGCCCGTTGTCGATCACGCGCTGTATTCGCTCCGCGGCCTCGATGTATGGCCCGCCCTTGCGCACGTGGCGGTGGTACCCGGTGAGCAATCGAAGCGCAATCTCGGAAGGCTTTGGCGGCGTGATGTCCGCAGCAGTGACAAAATGCACTTTGACCGGTCCTGCTGCGTCAGCCTCGCCTGGGGCAAATCGACAGTCCGTCCAGCGTGCGATTCGGTAGTGATGTTTTGATTTATCGATGGCTTCGATTCTCTTGGTCCCGAGCAAGCGAGCGATTGCGTGCGTAACGAAGCCTGACGATGATCCGAGCGCTCTTGCGATGGGGACCGGGCTGAGGTAGCCCGATCCGCCATCGAATACAAGTTTCGCGAGGCAGACGAACTCGAACGCGTTTTTGTCCAGCAGTTCGTTCATGCCTGCTTTGTCATCTAAGAAGTGCACGAAGCTCCGTCAGCGTGGCAGTGCGAGCGAGAGCGTCAACGGGATCTCGCGCCGCGGGTCGGAGTTGAGGAGTTCATCGAGGATCTCTTTCACCGCAGGAAACGTCGGCATCGTTCCGAAGAGCCCGATCAGCATCATCGAGGCGAAAGATGCCGTTGTTTTTGCGAGCGGAACCGAGAGCTGCGTGCCCACAACAGTCGGCGGCGCAAGTAAGGGCGTAGTGAAGGGAGTAGGGTCGGGTTCCGGTAGGCTGTTGTTGTGATTTGAGATCGGTTGCGCAGTCGGGAACGGAGTGACGTTGTCGCGTTCTTTCATTAAGCGGATCTCCTGACAGTGATGATGTCGAGATGCCCCTTCGGGTTCATGCCGAACTTCACGCGAATCGGCTCGTTGTTGCGATACGCTGCCTTCACCTCTTTTGCGATCTTCGGATCGAACGTGCCAATTCGCATTCGAAGATGCGCGCTGTCGACGAATCGGATGTTCCATTTCGGCAACCTGCCGTCGCTCGTATCGACGTGATCGTCCCAGATCTGCACGACCTTGAGATCTTCCTCGCGAATGTCGCGAAGATGACTTGTCTTTGCACTTGCTCGCGGATTCTTGACGAGCTGTTCGAGCGTGGTGAGACGAGTGGCGAGATGTTTGACTGCGTTTTGGAGCTCTGCGATTCGTGTGTGCGTATCATCCTCCGTGGCACTCTCCACTTGAGTTGCCGCTCTGAAATCGGTAATCCGCGTCGCCTGTCCAAACTCGCGGGCTGCGCCCACGATAATTGGATCGTTTGTGACGATGTAGCGCGATTGACCGTTCGCTTCCACGACAGGGATTCGATAGTCATAAATCTGAGTTGACGACATAGCGAACTCCGTGTCCTATCAATTCAGGCCGCAGACTTGCGTCTAGACCGCGTGGGACGGTCATTAGCAGTGCGTGCTGCGGCCTTACGGTTTTCGATTGCTGTCCAGGTGTCGAGCGGATGCGTTTCGCCATGGGCAGCGCTTAATGCGCGGCAGTGGTCAGCGACATCGCAGAACTTTGCGCACTTGAGCGGATACCCGGACTCTTTCTGCCATTGCTCTTCCGGAGTACAGAGAGGTGCGTAGTCGGCTTCAATCGCGCGGACCTTTTCTTCAAATTTCTGGGTGTATGCGCGAAGCAGCGCATCATCGTCGAGAAGCGGGATTGCAATCGGGATATGGCTGTGAGTGTCGATCACCTTGGCGGCCTCGTGCCGGTTCCGTGCGTCCATGTCCGGAGGAGTACACAGCAACTGCATTCGACGAACGGTGAACGCATTCTCAAAGTCTGCGAGCCACGGATAGCGCGAAATGAGTAACGCCTGATTTTCCGGTTGCTTCATGAGCACGCGGTACAGGTTCAGTTGATAGACGTAGCCGGGAAATGCGGCGAGCGGCCCTCGTTCGATAAGAAGTCGAATCGCGTACCACTTCACGTTCTTGAGATCTTCGAGAAGGCGTGTCGGGACGTGGTAGGTATCGTTCTTCGCTGAGGAAATCACGCGGCCAGCGACGCGGTAGAAAAGACGAGTCTCGGAAAAGAACATCCCCGGCTCGTTCTTATTGATCAGGTTATGCGTCTTGGTTCCCTGCATGCTTGCGATCTCGCGTGAGGGAGTGACGAAATAGTCGCGGGTAGCTTCAAGGAAGATTTGACGAATGCCGTCCTTCACCTGTGAAGCCGTGATCTCGTCCTGAACGTCATTTCGTTCGCTCGCAAGCTCGAGAATGTATTTGATGATGGATGGCGATGCGGGAGCGCACCAGGCCAGCGCCGAAGGATCACTGCTGAGAAGATCAGTATGCACTTCGGTCCAAACCTTCCGGACAGAGCCGTCTTCGCTCTGAATACCAATCGGGGGCATATGGTCCCTTTCGATTAGAAGAGTCGTGTTTGGTTTCGGAGAAAATCTCTCCTCTGGCGATAACGTCGCAGGTAAAGCTCGATGAGAGGCTTGATATGTGGAGAGACCGCGATTGACGGACGAACCGATTCGAGTATCGAGGACACTTGCTTCTTAGCGATTTCAGCGACCTGCTCGAACGTGGCGATCTCGATTCCTTTGTGATGCAGCTGCGCGCGGCGTTCCGCGGCGTCCGCGATGGCGGTGGGAACCTCGCTCATCGCGTAGGTCATACGCTGACCTCGGCGTGAGCGATGGTAATTTCAGGTGGGAGCGAGTACAGTTCGCGATTGCGCGCCTTGGTGACGCTATCGAGCGATCGAAAAGTAACCCGATTGATCGCATCGGCACATCGCGTCGGCAGTGAAGGTGATAGAGTTCGGGTGTTCGTCGAGGTCACGACTCGGCGCACTTGATCTTGTCCTTTCGGTTGGCGTCGTCTGGCAGGACGGCGCCGACCATCTTCTATTCACTTCAGACCTATTG
>JBQCJC010000697.1:0-5589 GCA_051953135.1 Thermoanaerobaculia bacterium
AGGACGGTTCTTATCCGCCGATCCGGGCAAAGACTGGGATCCGAGTCAGCCTCAATCCTGGAACCTGTACATATACACCCGGAACAATCCGGTGACCTTCTTCGACCCGGACGGCGCGAAAGCACGACTCTACACCTACATCGGATTTACGAATCCCGGTGCAAAATCCGAGCTCCCGACCGCGAATGTCATTAAAAATCAGCTTAAAACAGAACTTGGCTCACGGATCGTGAATCAGCGGATTCAAATGAATCCGAACGCATCCCCATCGGATTTCCGAACCGGCCTAACCGATTCGGAAGGAATCTCGCTGTTCATAGGTCACGCATTTACCCCGGGCCCTGGACTGAAGTTCGACGATGCACATTCAGACTGGCTTCAGAACGTCACGAGCAACAACACCCTCGTTCTACTGGGGTCTTGCGATTCGGCGGGTTATGCCAAGCTGTTTGGAATTAACTCGTCGTCCACTGGTCAGGCGTTCGTTGGATTCGCCGGCCAGGTTAATTCGATGGTTCTGGCGGAAATGACCACGATGATCGTGACCCTGATGGAACAAGGGAAATCCGTGGGCGATGCAGTCGCTGCGGTCCGTGCGGAACTAGCCGATCGTGGAGTTGATCCCAGCGATTTTCGCGTGGTGCTCATCGGCGACCCTCATGTCAAGGTGAATGAAGATGATTTCAAGACCGACCCACCGGGGAAATAGATATGCAGTCGGTTGCATCTGCCTGCTCTTCTCGTTTGCGATGCAAGCGTCTGTGGCCGAGCGGGCAGTACAAATCGCCGAAACGTTTACCGAGGAAGCGCTGAAGGTGACGTACGGCGTTGACGCAGTGAGTCTGTCCGTAAGAACAGAGCAATACCCATCCGGAAGCGAACCACAACGGATCTGGATCACGGTCGCCTCACAATCGGACCCCTGCGGCAACTCCGGCTCAGAAGAAATCGGCGAGATCTACGTGCAGTTCGTCAAGAACCAACTCTACAGCGTCCAGTGGCTGCCTGCCCACGATCCCAAAGTTCGCGAATCCGAGGGTACGCGGCGACGCATGCTGCAGTGGGCACGCAAAGCATGGGATCTCGACGAACAAGTATCAGCGAAGAGCGTACCGTCCACGACTCCGACGCAACATCTCGTGTTCTCGCGACGTGGCGAGAAAAGGACGGTCACGATCGTCATCGATCGTGAATATGGCTTCATCCACAGATCCTACTTGTCCCCTGATTGAGAGCGGCCGTCACACCGCATCTGCCGAGGAGATTTTTCATGAACAGACTGTTTGCAGCGTTAGCCGTGCTAAGTGTGCTCTCAATGCCGGCGCTCGCCGACCCGGTCATTACATTCGAAGAACAGGCTGTTGTGGCGCAGGTGACTCCCGGCGCGACTACGGCGTGGTTCAGTGTCGTGCACGAGTGGCATGGGTATCGGTTGAAGATTACCGATCATGCGGAAATCCTGGTCGATGACGATAACGACGGGATTGTGCGCAAGGAACTGAACGGACCAACCAAACGCAACGCCGTCTGGATGGTCGCAGATCTCGACTCGGGCGATTATTCGTTCGCGGTTCCTGAAGGCTGCACACTGCAACGCGACACACTGCCGTCCAGTGCGATCTCCATTGGAACGCGTGGGGCCTCCAGTTCACTCACAGTCGATGACGAATCCGTCATCGTTTGGCTCATCCGCCCCGGGACGGGCGCGTGGTATGTGCCTGCAGACGACGGCGCAAATAGCGACGTCGATTCGTTTTCGGACGGATCCGTCACGGCATCGTCGGGGCTATTACAGCCGGTCGGCGAAGTCATGGTGCCCAATCTTAATTTCGCCGAGAACGACATCCTCGTCGCCATTGATCCGGTCACGCTCAAAGTTCTCGATATGCGGGTGGCGCAATGAAGACTGTACTGAAGAACATCCTCGCCTTCTGCGCCACTGTCGCTCTTACGGCGCCTGCGTTCGCACAATTGCCGCCGGAAAATGAGCGCGGCTTCAAGCCGGACTCCGTCTATCAGCTCAACGGCGTAGACACCGTCAATCTGTTCAATGGCAATCTCAATCTGGCCATTCATCTGGCCAGCTATCCTGTTTCCTCAGACGTTTCGTACTCCTTCGAGCTCGATTACTCCGGCAATTTGTGGGAAACGCACGAACGCTGTCAGGACACTGGCGGCTGCACGGTGCGCGTCTTTCCACAAAACGATAACGCCGGCCTCGGATGGCGTATGGGCGAAGAGCAACTCTTTCCGCCCACGCCTAACGCCGAAGAGGGATCCATTGGCACGCTGTGGCGCTATCAGAGCCGCGACGGCAGCGACCACGCCCTCTTCGACACACTCCACGAGCCGAAGTGCTCTGCCACTGTGACGTCCAATTGTGATCCTGTCACCACGGGCGTGCGCTACACGCGCGATGGCACCTACATCCGCATGAAAGACAGCGGCACCGCCAAAGTACTGGAATATCCCAATGGCGTGCGCCAACGCTACATCCTGACGACGGATGGCGGCTATCGACTACAGTACGTCTATGGCACGTCGTCGTCATTGAACGTCAATGGCGAGCCCACCACGAACTGGGTTAAATACGAGTATCAGGCCAGCACCACGTACCCCGACGTCATGGACTGGCACGTCACCGACAGTCTGGGCCGGTCTCATTACGTTTACTTTCAGCCCGGCCCTGGCGTCCTGCCGGATGTCGTCGATAAGCTCGTGCTCTCGGCATTTCGCCTGGATACGGACGCCTCCAATGCGGCGGCTACGGCGACATACAACGTCACATACGACGCGTATACCCTCGACGCGAACCAAAATCCGGTCGATGGCGCCCCGACTCAGTTACGCCGGCCGTGCTTCACGCAAGAGCAAAGTATGTATGCGCCGGCGAGGCTGCTGTCCCGCATCGATCTTCCCAGCGGTGAAACGTGGCAGTTCACGTATAACCAGCCGACCGAGTGTGATGATTCGGTCGGCACGCTGACCGAGGCCATTCTGCCGACGCGCGGCAGGCTTCGCTGGACGTATCAAAACTATCAGTTCAGCGATGTCGATCTCTCGACCGGCGTCTATGACCGACGCATGGTCGAACCTAACGGGACGGTCGTTTCTTACACGCGCTATGCGCTATCGACACCGCCCGCCGCGACGGCCACCACAGTCGAGAATTACGCGAAATTCGCCGGTGACTGGCGCCTCGACTCCAAAGTCGTGAATTACTTCAATCGCTCTCGTGGTCCGTTCCTGGGACTGCCGTTCAATTCGAATGCTACCGACGGAACGACTACGGCCCGCAATCTGTCCACCGAGACATACGACTGTAATCCACAGACGAATACCTGCTCGGCATTGCCGGACACCAGGACGTATGTGAAGTATGAATTGGACTACACCGAGGTCAATGCGAGCGCTGGTTGCGACTTGACGGATCCTTGCGCAAAGGAACGCAATCGTCGTCTCAAGTCCGACCGAACACTTTATCTGTTAGACGCATCGCGAACTGCCGACGTCGATCGTTCGAATTTTGACGGTCTTGGAAATTACCGCTACATCGTTACGTCGGGCAACTTCACCAGCGGAAACAGCCGCCAGACGTACACCGGCTTCAACCACAACACCCTCGGGTTCAATGCCTCGACATGGACCGGCGCTTCGGTCGGCTCCTATTCGCTGAATCCGAACGGGACGCGAGCGTTCGGATTCACGATGCTGAATGCCACGGATTCGTGGATTCTCGGCACCTTCACCGATTCCTACATCGGGGAAGGCGGCGCCTACGCGTATACGCAGGCCTGCTTCAATCCCGCGACGGGATTTCTGCACCGGAAACGCTCCGCGCTTCGCAGCGATGGCCAGCCCGGGCCGAATGATTTCCTCCAGGTTTTAACGCGCGACTCAGCCACCGGCTATGCGTCGCGGATCGAAACGTTTGGCGGCGATCATCAAACACTCTGTAACTCGGAAGTGTGTGAGCAGGCGCTCTGTACGATGACGCTGCCCACGCACAACACGTACACGTCGCGCGTCGATCATACGTTCCAGTACGGCAAGCTGAAGACCTCGCGCGCGGTCAATGGCGCAACCGGCGCAAACATGCCGTCTTATCTCGCCGAGTTTGAGCTCGATGCCAATACCGGCCTGACGCGCTCGCTCAAGGATGAGTCAGGGCTGGCCACAACGTTTTCGTATGACCGTTCCCGGCGCCTGACGAAGGTCACGGGCCCGAACGGCATTGTGACCGACTTTACCTATACGCCGGCGAGCGACAGTGCACTCGCGACCGTCGGGGCAGTCGCACAATCCGGCACGCTTCGTACTGAGAGCCAATGGATCTTCGATCGATTCGGCCGGATGACGATCGAAAAACAACTGCAGCCGGATAATAAATGGGCCGCCAGTCAGGTCACCTACGACGCGGCAGGCCGGCAGGAATCGGTCTCCGAGCGCGAGGAGATGATTGGCTCGACGTTCAATCCAGCGCGCAAGACGGTTTATAGCAATTACGACGCGTTCGGTCGTGTCGGAACGATTACCGCGCCGGATTCGAAAATCACGACGCTTTCTTATGTCGGGGCTCGCACGGCGACCCGCACGTACAACGTTGCTACGCCGACTGGCACGCAGAGCGTGGCGGTGACCGAGGAGCGAGATCGGGCGGGACGACTCATCAGCGTTACGGAGAATGCCACGGGATCCGCGGTGACGACCGATTACACCTACGACGTCGGAAATCACCTCGCCAGCGTGAAGGTGAGAAACGCGACGCAGCCCGAGCGTACGTTCGTTTATGACGGCCGCGGCGTGCTCGCTTCGGAAACGCATCCCGAGTCCGGCACCACGTCTTACACTTACGACTCGCGCGGCTTGATGATCACGAAAACGACGCCTGTCGCGACACTCACTACAGAATACGATCCAGCCGGGCGAGTCACGCGCGTCAAGGAAGGTGCGAACGAGCTCAAATTCTTCACGTACGATCGGGCCAACAACACCGCGGCGACCGGCGATTACTCGCTCGGGAAACTCGCCACTGCCCTGCGCCACAATCGAGACACTTCGCTTGGCGCCGATATCACCGTACTCGAGACGTTCTATTACACGAATCCTGAAGGGCGCACGTCAGGAAAACGAACCGCCGTCAGCACCGGCGAAACGTTCGACCAGTCTTACTCCTACGACCCGTTAGGCCATCTGTCGACGCTTACATATCCGTCCTGCACCGGCTGCGCACTTCTGACGGAGCCTTCGCGCACCGTGTCGTTCACTTACGATGCCGACCGCGTCGAAGAGGTCGGCGTGCCGGGCGATACGAACCGGTACGCCGATAACATCAAATACCATCCGAACGGGATGGTGCGCGAGATTCGCCACCGCAATGCCGACGGCGGTCTCGGCCCACTGTACGAGCAAACACTCAAGGACGGCATGGCACGTCCCGAGCTCATTAAGGTCTCGAGTTTCTGCGACGGCTTCACGTTCTCGACCTCACCCCAAAATCGCACCGTTATTGCCGGTCAGCCAGCGGGCTTAACAGCGGCGGCGTCAGGCGCCACGTCTTACGAGTGGTACAAACGCGTCGGAACGACG
>JBQCJC010000698.1:0-7841 GCA_051953135.1 Thermoanaerobaculia bacterium
GTGGCTGCCGCGAACCCACCGCCGGGGCCGGCGGGGCGGGCCCGGCCGTGCCGGCTGGCAAGCGCGTTGCTGAATCCGCCAGTGTGTGGAAAAACAACAATCTTTCGATCGTGATCTTCACGTTGTTCGTGTTGTGTCTGATCGGTCATGCGCTGTCGGGTTGGGGAACCTACAACAACGATCAGCGCGAGCATGGAGAACCGAGCGTCTCGTTAGGCGAATATCTTCGCTCGCCGGAGTTCGGCGAAACGATTTTCGAGAATTGGGAGAGCGAGTTTCTGCAGATGGGGTTCTACGTGATCCTCACTGTGTTCCTCTATCAGCGCGGTTCGTCGGAGTCGAAGAAGCACGACGGCACGGATGAAGTGGAAGAGGATCCGCTCGCGTATCGCGATGATCCGAACGTGCCGTTGCCGGTGAAGAAGGGCGGATGGATTCTCGCGCTGTATAAGAACTCTCTGAGTCTCGCGTTCTTTACGCTCTTCCTCCTTTCCTTCCTCGGCCACGCGGCCGCGGGCGCAAAGAAATTCAACGCGGAACAGGCGTCGCATCACTCAACTGAAGTCGTGACGATGTTCGGCTACATGAAGACGCCGCAGTTCTGGTACGAGTCATTTCAGAACTGGCAGAGCGAGTTCCTCGCGGTTCTGGCGATCGTGGTGCTGTCGATCTGGTTGCGACAGTGGGGATCGCCGGAATCGAAGCCAGTACACGCGGCGCACGAAGAGACGGGTGGCGGATAGCGCGCGCGATGTTCAGTCCGCGTAAATTCGAGATGAAGTCCCGGTGATCGTTGCAGGTCGCCTTTATGCTCGATCGCAATGAAGCGTGTAGTTGCGCCTGTCATTGCAAGCGTCCTCGTACTGGCGATCGTTGCCTGCCAATCGCGGCGCGAGCGCGGGACTGATTCGAGCGAGCGCCCGCGCGATCCGAACGCCGTCCAACTCGTCTTCACCTACGGTTCCGAAAAGGAAGCGTGGATCCGCGCGGCCACCGAAGCATTCAACAACGGCGATCATCGCAATGCCGCGGGACGGCGCATCGAAGTCGAAGCGATTCCGATGGGCTCAGGCGAGTGCATCGATGAATTGCTCAACGAAACGCGCAAAGCGCATCTGACCAGCCCCGCATCCGCCGCGTTCATCACACTCGCGAACGCACAATCGCGCGCACGCAACGGCAAAGACCTCATCGAGCGCACCGAGAACCTCGTGCTCTCACCGGTCGTCATTGCGATGTGGAGACCGATGGCCGAGGCGTTGGGATGGCCGTCGAAAGCGGTGGGATGGAACGAGGTGCTCGCGCTGTCGCGCAATCCGCAGGGATGGGCTGCGACCGGACATCCTGAATGGGGACCGTTCCGCTTCGGCCACACGCATCCCGAATCGAGCAACAGCGGCTTGATCTCGATCCTCGCCGAAGTCTATGCGGCGACAGGAAAGAAATCGGGACTGCAACTCACCGACGTCGACGACGCGAAAACCGTCGAGTTCGTGCGCGGCATCGAACAGTCGGTCGTTCATTACGGAAGCTCCACCGGATTCTTCGGCAGGAAGATGTTCACGAACGGCCCGCGCTATCTCAGCGCCGCGGTGCTGTACGAAAACATGGTCATCGACGCGAACGTGAATCAGCGCGGCACGATGCAGTTTCCGGTCGTCGCGATCTATCCGAAAGAAGGCACGTTCTGGAGCGATCATCCGGTCGGCATCGTGAATCGTCCATGGGTCACCGACGTCGAGCGCGAAGCCGCAAAGATTTACATCGACTATCTCCTCGCGCGCGAGCAGCAGGAGAAAGCGATTCCGTTCGGCTTCCGTCCGGGTGCGGTCGATGTGCCGATCGCGGCGCCGATCGATGCGACGAACGGCGTTGATCCGCAGGAGCCGAAGACGACGCTCGAAGTCCCGTCCGCGAGCGTGATGGACGCGGTGCTGCGCATGTGGCGCAACAACAAGAAGACCGCGCACGTCACGCTGGTGCTCGACGTCTCCGGCAGCATGGAAGACGAGCGCAAGATGGACAACGCGCGCGAAGGCTCGCTGCTGCTCGTCGAACAGTTGCACGATGCCGATGAGTTCACGCTCGTGCCGTTCAATGACGAAGTGGCGATTCCGCTCGAAGCGGCGTCATTGAAGAACGAACGTCAAACCGCGAACACGAAGATTCGCGGCTTGTACGCGGGCGGCGGTACGGCGCTGTACGACGCGATCGATGCTGCGTATCAGCGGCAGCTCGCGCGGCGGGCACAGGATCGCGACAAGATCACGTCGATCGTCGTGCTGAGCGACGGCGCGGATCGCGACAGCAAGTTGTCGCTCGACGATCTCGTGTCCCGCATACGCTTCGACAACGAAACACGAACGATTCGTGTATTCACGATTGGCTATGGACGCGATGCGAACAAGGACATCCTCGAGAAAATCGCGGACGCAACGCAGGCGAAGTACTACGAAGGCAATCCTCAAAACATCCGCGCGATTCTGCGCGAGATCGCAACTTTCTTCTGACGCATGACCACTACACAATCCGGCCCACGCCCGACACTCCTTGGCAAGCTCGTCATCTTCCTGATCGTCGCCGGCTCGATTTACGGCGCGTTTCGTCTGTATCAAAAGCGCGGCGCATCGACGACAACGAAATCGTCATCAACGAGTGCATCGAGCACGCCGTCCGATGGCAGGTCGGTCGAGATCGGCGTCGCGTACGGCACCGAGAAAAAGAACTGGCTCGAATGGGCCGCTCGCGAATTCGCGAAAACCGATGCAGGCCGCGACATCAAAGTGAATCTCATTCCGATGGGATCGCTCGAAGGCGCGCAGGCACTCGTCAGCGGCGATGAGCGCATTCACGTGTGGACGCCCGCGAGCTCGCTGTACAAAGACACGTTCCTGCAGGACTGGTCGCTGCGTCGCGGCGAAACGAATCCGATCGCGAAGGAAGAATCGCTGGCGCTGAGTCCGATGGTGTTCGTGATGTGGGCGGAGCGCGCGGATGCGTTTCGCGCGAAGTACGGCGACGTGACATTCGACTCGATCGCCAAAGCCCTCGGCGAGTCGACCGGCTGGGAAGCGATCGCGAACAAATCCGAATGGGGACTCTTCAAGTTCGGACACACGACGCCGAACGAATCGAACAGCGGTCTGGTCACGCTCGTGTTGATGGCGTACGACCATCATCAGAAAACGAAAGGCCTCACGCCATCGGATGTCGTCGACGGCGCGTTCCAGCAGAAGCTCTCGACGATCGAGCGCGCGGTGACGCTGTCGCCGAGCACCGGTACGTTGATGCGCGAGATGGTGCTGAAGGGTCCGAGTCAGTTCGATGCGGTGTTCGTGTACGAGAACGTCGCGATCGATTATCTGAAGAGCGCGCAGGGACGCTGGGGCGAGCTGCGCATCGTCTATCCGAAACGCAATCTGTGGAACGACAATCCGTACTACGTGATCGATGCGCCATGGAGCACAGCCGATCACAAGCGCGCCGCGAATGCGTTCCTCGAGTTTCTGATGAGCGAGCCGGTGCAGCGCCAGGCGCTGGTGCACGGGTTCCGTCCCGGAAATCCGAACGTGCCGGTGATGTTCTCCGGCAGTCCGTTCACCGCATATCAACGCTACGGTCTGCGCAACGACCTACGGCAGATGTGCGAGCCGCCGCGCGGCGAGGTGATCAACAACCTTCTGGCATCATGGCAGCGCACTCGCTGACGAAATGCTGCGCTACATCAAAGAAGCGTTCTGGGCGCGCCCGGAACTGAGCGGCTTCGGCCGCGTTCCGTGGAACGCGCTCGCGGTCGCGGGTGTGGCGATTCTCGGATTCGGCGAGCACGCGATCTGGCTCGGCGGCGCGGCGCTCGAAACGATGTACCTCTACATGCTGAGCACGAATCCGCGCTTTCAGAACTGGGTCGATGCGATCGAGGCCGCGAAGACGCGCACGATCGCGCAACCCGCGCCGAAGATGCTCGACAACGCATCGCGCGAACGTCTTGCATCGATCGCGGAGAAACGCGCGCGCGTCGAGCAGCTCTATCGCGATTCGGCGGAGGAGGACTTTCTCTTCGACAGCAATCGCGAGGCACTGCGCAAGCTCGAGGAGATCTTCGAGCGATTGCTCGTCGCGCGACGCAATCTGCTCGAGCACAGTTCGGCGAATGAAGCCGACCTGCGCGCGAGGATCGCGGCAGGTGAGCGCGAGCTTGCATCGGGCAGCGGCTCGGAGTCATTGCGCGAGTCCCGCGAAGCAACGCTCGCGATTCTCAAACAGCGTCTGCGCAACCGGCAGCGACGCGAAGAATCGCTCGCGGAAATCGAAAGCGATCTCACGCGGATCGAGGCGCAGTTCGATCTCGCGATCGATGATGCGACGCTGAAAGGTCGTCCTGCTGCCATCAGCGCGAATATCGACCTCGTCAGTCATTTGCTCGATGACGCATTGCTTGATCCGAGCCCGACAACCACTAGTTCCGCAACGCATCAGCTCGAGAACTGAGGCTTTACATCGACGTGCAAGCGCGGCGCATATACTCCGCCGCCGGGTGGCCCGAATGAAGATCGAAAGACGAGGTCCGTCTGACGGACGGCAGGACTTTCAGTGGCGCGTGGACACGGAGCGCGGCTTCGACACGGCCAAGTTCATTTACGACCGCGACGGCAAACTCATCGCCGTCGATTACGAGCTGCCGAAGCGCCCGCCGCGCGATTCAGTGTCAGGCTCCGAGAGCGATTAGTAGAGCATCGCGCCGACGGTCGTTGCGATCGAAGCACCGATGATCGTTCCGATGAGGATGTCGCTCACGTAGTGATGTCCGAGGGCGACGCGCGACCAGCCGATGACGGAGCAGACGGCAAACACGAACGGCGCGGACGCGGGACACGCGAAAACCAATGGGATCCCATACGCTGCCGCGGTCATCGCGTGTCCGCTTGGACACGAGTAATGATCGAGCGGTGCGAGATCGCGCGTGAGTGACGGTTCGTAATCACACGGACGGCTGCGTCCGAGGACGCGCTTCATCGATGGGTAAGCGATGAACGCGATGAGCAGACTGATCGTCGCGGCGACGAGGAATCGCAATGGCGCATCGACGGGCCCGAGCGCGAGGACGATGGTGAGAATCGGGTAGAGCCAGCCGTTGCCAAGGCGTGTGGCGATGCGCGCGAGCGGCGCGAGCTTGAATCGTTCTGCTGACGTCACCGCGCGCATGACGATGTCGACTTCGTACGCATCGAGTGTCGCGAAGATTCGTCGCGGCCGATTGCGCAACTCCGTCGGTGCGGTCGTCGAGGCAACGTGGAAGTGCGTAGGAATCATGTGTGATTGCACGTTAGGCGGGTTGCGTCAATCGCGAACGCAGTGGCGGTCAATCGCGCGCATGCATCGCGTGAAGTCCGTGTGCGCGAACGCGCTTTTCGCCGGTCGATCACGCGCGCTTTACCCGCGCGCGTCGCCGCAATGACATGCGCTCGCTTCAATGTCCGGCGTGACGACGAAACTCGCACCGATCGCTCCGCCGCTTGCTGCCATCACCGGACTCGACAAGCTCTCCGCGCTCTACGACGCGATGCCGCGCACGAACGAGGAGCCGTTCTTCGAAACGATTCGCCGTTCCCTCGGGCTCGCCGGTGACGTGAGCACGCAGGATCTTGCGAAGATTCCGACGACCGGTCCTGTGGTCGTGGTGGCGAATCATCCGTTTGGCGCGGCCGAAGGAATCGTGCTCGCGCGGATTCTTGGTGCGGTGCGCGGTGATGTGAAGCTGCTGGCGAATCATCTTCTCGGCCGCATCCCCGAACTACGCGACGATCTCATCCTCGTCGATCCGTTTCATCCCGGCACCGCGGGCGAGAACGTGCGCGGCATTCGCAACGCGGTCGCGCATCTGAGTCGCGGCGGAATGCTCGCGACGTTTCCGAGCGGCACGGTCTCGCACTTTCATCTCGATCGCCTGGCGGTCGAGGATCCGCGGTGGAATCCGCACATCGCGCGCCTGATTCGCCACACGAACGCGACCGTGCTGCCGGTTTACTTTCCGGGCGCGAACGGACCTCTGTTCCAGCTAGCGGGACTCGTGCATCCGGCGTTGCGCACCGCGCTGCTGCCGCATGCGCTGCTTGATCGGCGTCACACGAAGATCGCGATGCGCATCGGACGTCCCATCGCGTTTTCGCGTCTCGCGCACATCGAGAGCGATGACGCGCTGATCGATCATCTGCGCCGCCGCACGTACGTGCTCGCGAATCGCGGCGAACAGCCGGCGATGGCGACGAAGGTGCAACCGCGCCGCGTCGAAGAGCAGATCGCGCCGGCGACCGCGGCCGAAACGTTGTTGCGCGAAGTCGAGTCGCTGCCGCGCGAATCGGTGCTTGCGTCGAATGGCGAGCTCGATGTGATTCTCGCACCGGCGAACAAGATTCCACGCGTGCTTCAGGAGATCGGGCGCCTGCGTGAGGTCACGTTCCGGGCGGCAGGGGAAGGCAGTGGAAAGGCGCTCGATCTCGATGCGCACGATGCGTTTTACCTGCATTTGTTTTTGTGGAATCGCGAGAAGCACGAGCTCGCGGGCGCGTATCGACTCGGTCTCGTCGATGAGATCGTGCCCCGCTACGGCATCGCGGGTTTGTACACGGCTTCGCTCTTTCGTTACTCACCACTGTTCTTCAAACACCTTGGGCAGCACGCCGTGGAGATGGGCCGCTCGTGGGTGCGTCCCGAGTATCAGAAGAGTTACGCGCCGCTGCTGTTGTTGTGGAAAGGAATCGCGACGTTCGCGGCACGCAATCCGAAGCATTGCGTGTTGTTCGGACCGGCGAGCATTTCGAATGAGTACAACCCGCGATCGCGCGCGATGCTCGCGAAGTATCTGATGAGCGACGCCGCCGCGCGCGAGCTCGTCCCGCACGTGAAATCGCGGACGCCGTTCCGCGGCCCGAAGCATCTCGATACACCGAGCGACTTCGATGAGATGCAGGACCTGCTGCAGGAGATCGAGAACGGACAACGCGCCGTTCCAGTGCTGATCCGCCAGTACCTGAACGTCGGCGGGCGCGTCGCCGCACTCAACGTCGACCGCGACTTCGCCGACGTCCTCGACGCGCTGATCGTTGTGGATTTACGAAAGACGGCAGAGAAAACGCTCGCGCGTTACATGGGAGCGGAGGAAACGCGGGCGTTTTTTGGGTATCACGGGAAGTGAGGGGTTGGCGCTATCGAGCAAGCAGGAGCGCAGCGCGCGTCAGGATTTGCGCTGTGATTTCGTCGGGAAGCGTGCAGATGAACTGCGCATTTCTTTCGCGCCAATCCACGCTCTTCAATTGATCCGACAGAACCGCCCCGGCGATGGGCAAGCCTTCCGGCAATAACACCTCGAACGGATATCCTTTAACCGTTGTGGTCACGGGAGCAACGAGGATGAGACTCGAACGCTCGTTGTATGCGGCGGGCGATAGAACGACGGCCGGTCGGATCTCGGCTGTTTGTGCCCTACGCGAGGATCGAACGAAAGCCAGATCGCATGGCCGCGTTGCGGCACATACGTGCGTTTACCAGACTTCGCTGCCAACGCGCGTTCCTGTGCCGACTTCGGAATGCCGCTTCTCGTCCGTGATCTGCTTCACGAGAGAGTCGAGCGTCAATTCCGGTTCCGCGGGCACGATCACTAACTTCCCGCCACGCACCGTCAAATCGACCGTCGTGTTTTCCTCGAGACGGATCTCTTCGGCAAACGGCCGCGGGATTCGCACGGCGAGGCTGTTTCCCCACTTCTGGATGGTCGTCTTCATGCCGCGCCTCGTATCTACAACGAGTCTACCAACACACGTCGTTCACCAACCTCCTCGAGT
>JBQCJC010000699.1:0-4872 GCA_051953135.1 Thermoanaerobaculia bacterium
CCGGTCGGCGAGATTGCCGACTTTGTCGGAGAGATCGCCGCACCCGGTCCCGAAGTCTTAGGCGCACTTCGACGCGGCAAGGTAGCGACGGGTCTCGCAGAAGGTGCGATTCGGCGCGGCGCTACCGCGGTCGAAGATCACAGTGCAGCGCTACTGAAGTATTACGACGGAGCGCTGACGGCCGCGCAGGAAGCAAAACTTGCCAAGGGCGAAGTCTTCGAGTTGACAGAAGCGCAGAGGGCGATCGCGCTCGACAATATCCGCGCGAAGAAGGCCGAAATCGTTGCACGTGAGGCCGACTACAAAGCTCTCGCCGACAAAGCGGGCGAAGCGCAGGCCGTGGCCACAAAAGGGCCGCGCGACTGGCAGGAGGAATTCCTGGCCAATGCCGGAGCCGAGCTGAAAGCGAAGGCGGCGGGTGTCACGGACGAAGTCACGCCTGCGGCGATGCCGCCGCCCACGGCGAGCGAGTCGCCGGGAGTGACGAGCGAGTTCAACGCACGAGAGTTCCGTCACAACATGGAGCTTGCGGGCATCGAACTGACGCCGGAGCAAGGGGCTCAACTACGGAAAGGCGTTAAGCCGCAGCTCGATGCGAACCAGCTCGAGCACGTGCGTTATGCGCGCTGGAAGCGCGGCTACGAGGCGTCAGTGGCGGCGGCAAATGACGCAATGCCGTTGGCCGCAATCGGCAACGAAGGCATGACGCGAGCAGTAGCTGATAGTGCGGCTCGCCCTGTAACACGCGTCTTGGACCGTGGTGGCGGGACGCTGGCGAAGGCGCGCGACGGGCTCTGGCAAGCGCATCGAGAGCACTCGCAGGCAATGGGTAGCGTGAAGCCGTTTCTTAGTCGCATGGCGGCGCTGGCGGACAGCGAGCAGGAACTGCTGATGAAGACACTCGACGGACAAGCGCCGCTTGAAGCCGTGCGCAGAGAGCAGCCGGAAGTGGCACGCCTCGCCGTCGTGATGCGAAAGTTCCTCGATGATGTAGCGCAGAAGGCGACGGCGGCGAAGGTGACGGGCGAAGGACTCGACGGCAACGTCTACCTCTTTCGTCGAATGGAGAACTACGCGCCGCACCTGAAACGAACTGGCGAAGCGAAAGCCGCTGCGCTCGCCGATGAACTTGGCTTTCGCCAGCCCGGCGCTGCCGCGGCATCGATGAATGCTCGCCGTGGTGGTCAGCTCATCACACGTGCCGACGAGTTGACGAACTACTTCGATCGCGCGTACCGGGAGATCGCCGAAAAGAAGCATTTCGGTGCGTTCACCAAAGACGGTGAGCTGCTTGCGCAGAACGAGCAGATCGCGCGAGGCATCCAGTTGCTCAAGGAAAACGCGATGAGAAACGGGCATAGCGCGCATGAAGTGGAGTTCATGGAAAAGGCGCTCAAGCACGTTCTCGGTGGCGGCGATAAAGAACTGGTCGGCGTCGCGAAAGCAATGGGTAAGCTCACAACGCTTTCCAGTCTCGTACACCTCCCCTACTCGGCGATCAACAACTTCGCGCAGATTGCGAACACATTCAAACAGTTCGACGTAAGCACGGTTGTGCGCGCGGCGAAGTCATTCGCAACCGACTCTTATGCGCGTGAAACGGCTCTTGCGAGTGGTGGCCCGGTGCAAACGGTCATTCGCGATCTGATGGGGCCAGCAGATGGGAAGCTCGAACGTGCTTTGACGTGGATGCTCAATCACAACGGTTTCACGGCGGCGGAAAAGCTGAATCGCACCGTGACGACCCTGTCCGCGATGATGTGGGCAGACAAAACAGCGGAAGTCGCATTAGGCAGGGGCCGAGCGCTTTCGTCATCAAAGGCTGCGATGGAAGCCGCACATGCACTCGAACAGCTCGGCGTCGATATGACGACTGTGCGGCGATACGGCGGCTTAACGCGCCAGATGCGCGCAGACATCGGGTTCTATTTCTCCGAGAAATTGCAGCATGGAACGAGACCCGAAGATTTGCCCCTTTTGTGGGTTAGCAATCCGCTCGCGAAGATAGGAACGCTATTCATGGGCTACCCGCTCAAGCAGTTCTACTTCGTGATGGATGAGCTGTTCAAACCGCTGATAAAAGTCAAGCGAGGTACAGACGCTGTGAAAGGCGTGGCCAGCGTAGCGCGCTACATCGCTGCCGGTGTGCCGTTGTACCTGATGGCAGATGCGGCGAACGACCTGATTCGCGTGAGAAATCCGAGTGATCGGCCACCAGAGGAAAAGCTGCTGCGGATCATGACATCGCTCGCTGGTACAGGCATCCTCACAGAGACGGTTAAGAGCTTCTTCGGGCGCGGCAACACGGCAGTCGTGGTTGATGATGCGATTGCGATCGGCCGAACGTTAGCCGACGTGGCAACACAGGCTCCGGCCGACGTCTTGTCCGACGTCCAGGACGGCACGAGCCCGATCAATGACTTGATCGCGAAGACGCCGATCGGCGCGTCACTTCAGAACATGACACAGGCCGGCCAGTGGCGAGAGGAAGGAATCCGAGAGACGTCCGCCGATCGGCGGGAGGCCGCGGCGGAACTGCAGCACGACGTTCTCTCTCGAATGCGTGGCGTTGGGCCGCGGTCGTGACGAGTGGAACTGGCGGGCTTGGCAAAAAAAATGCCGATGCACTAACGGTGCGTAGTATGGATTTTGTGGAGGTGATCGTCGTACCCGGTGCGAAAAGCACCGAGACTCACAAAGGAGGTGATGTGACCCGAAAGAACCGCCGAGAAACAACAGTCTCGAAGAACTCGACCCTGATTTCAGATCCCGCCTAGAACGTACTCTCGCGCAATTGGCCGCTGAGGGCACCCCATTCAAGATCATTGAAGGTTTCCGCACCGTGGCGCGGCAGCAGTGGCTTTATGCACAAGGCCGTACGCGTCCTGGCGCCCGCGTAACAAATCGCGACGGTGTTGTCAGGCCGTCCGATCACCAGTCCAGGTGCGCCGCCGACTGTTATCCCGCGAAGGATGGCCGAGTCATTTGGCCACCTCCGCCTGACGCAGATCCCCGATGGCGCCGTTACGCGGAAATCGCAGAGGCGAATGGCCTCGTGGCCGGGTTCCGATGGAAGGACCCTCATGATCCGCCGCATGTCGAACTGAGAAAGGAGAAACACTGAAAGGCTATAGCTGTGACCACGACGATTGTCGCGAGCCGGATCGCCGGGGAGCGTATGTCGTGACCGACCACGGGACGTTCTGTGTGCTGTGCTACCTCATCTTCGATCGCGGCATGGACCCGAGCGAAGCCCACGACGTGTTGTTCGAGGAGAATCGATAGTGTCAAACGTGAATGTCGGTCGCGTCGCCAGCTTTTTGCTGCGTATTGCGTACAGCCGGGTCATCAACTACATCGCAGAGCACCCGGAATTGGATGGCGCAACGGTGCGACTTCGCATCCGCTCGGTCTTCGGAACCTCGGTGAGCGCGGCAACGCTTCAGAAGCTCATTGAGCTGGCACGACGGAGGGCCGCGAAATAGTGGACGACACGCTTCTCAAGAAGCTTCAGAGTCGGGAAACAATCGCTGCGCTTACGGCACTTGTCGTCTTCGTTCTGACCATTTTCGGAGTCAACGCCAACCCCGCCGAAATCGACAAGGTCGTCACGGGTGCCGTGGCATCCGTCGCGATCGTCGCGCTGGTCTACAGCCGAACGCAGGTGAAGGTCGCGCACATTCAGAACAGCGCGCGGGATTCCACTACGGCAACGATCGCGCAGGACGTGGCGTTTCGACTGCCAGTCGACGACGAGGAGCCGTAGCGCCGAGTGAAGGCGCTGTTCGTCGGCGACACCCACTTCCCGTGGGTGAATGAGGATCACGTAAATCGAATTCTCGACAAGGCTGACCGGATGCAGCCAGACATCATTGCGCAGATGGGTGATCTTTACGATCTGTACTCGTTCTCGCGCTATGTGAGAACGCTGAACCTCATCAGCCCGAAAGACGAGCTTGTCGAGGCTCGATTGGGCGCGGAGACCTTCTGGTGTGCGATTCGGGATGCCGCCCCCCGCGCGAGGTGCATTCAACTGCTCGGTAATCACGATGAGCGAATGATGAAGCTCGCCGCGGCCAAAGCTCCGGAACTGGAAGGTGTTCTGGAACTGCTCGATTACTGGAGTCTGTGGCGCTTTGATGGAGTGGAACTTCCCCATCTCCGCAGTGACAGCGAGGTCGAACTTGAAGATCTCGACGCCGGACGGACAGTGCTCTTAATGCACGGGCATCGAACGCGGTTAGGCGATCACGTCAGGTATAACCAGCAATCGACCGTTGTTGCTCATAGCCACCACGGCGGCGTTTACTTCCACCGGTATCGCGGAATGACGTTGTGGGAGCTGAATTGCGGTTATGTTGCGGATCAAACGTCGAAACCGCTCTCGTACGGCGCGCAGCGGTTAAGTAATGCGGTTCCAGGGTACGGCGTTGTCGATAACGACGGGCCGAGATTCGTGGCGCTTTAGTAATGCGAGGGGGCGAAATCGCCCCCTCGTTCTGTTTTTGGTTCGGAGGACCATGCCTACAGAGCAAGTGATCGGTATCGTGAGTTTTGTATTGATGTTCGTCGGTGCAATCGAATTGCGGATTCGGCAGGTGGTGAGTAGCAGTGCCGCCGTTCAACAGGAGCGTCACATCGCGGTCGCTCAGACCCTGGACCGGGTCGGGGAAGCCGTCGAGCGTCTGACGACCTACGTGCGGGAGTTGGGTACGACCATCGCCGACTTCCGCGGCCGTTTGGGACTGTGAAGCGCTGTGACACGTAAAGTGATGATCGACGTAGGCTCACGCACAGCCACGTCTGATTCAGGCATCCAAGAGCAGTGCTCTTATAGTGGAGCGCAACTGTACTTGAATGTGACGGCGCTCG
>JBQCJC010000700.1:0-3966 GCA_051953135.1 Thermoanaerobaculia bacterium
TCGCGCCGGAAGGAGAAGCATCGCTCATTCTCGATCGCGGCATCCTCGCCGAGCGACTCAGCGCGCAACGCGTCATCGCCGCGCGCCTCGCGTCGCAGACCGCATCCGGCTGGTTGTTCGCGCTCGATCCGCGAAGTCCCGATGCCGATGTGATGACGCTCGCCGAAGTTGCCGGTCGTCTCGTCAGCGCAAGCATCGATGAACAGAACGTCGCCGCGATGATGCGAGACAGCGCCGCTGCCAGCGAACGGCTACGACTCTCGCGCGATCTTCACGACGGCTTGTTGCAATCGCTCGGCGGACTCGCGCTTCACGCGCAAGCCGCACGACGGTCGCTCGCGAACGATCCCGCATCCGCGGAAACGCGTCTCGCCGTCGTCGTGCAATCCCTCACCGACGCGCAGCGTGCGCTGCGCGATTTCGTGGACGAGTTACGTCCCGAGCTTGCTGCACGCGATTCGGAACGAGTGGCAACGACGCACGGCGATGTGCTTGCGCTGGTGTCCGAGGGAGTGGCGAACGCGGTGAAGCATGCGGTGGCGACAAAGATCACCTGCACGATCGGATTACTCGAGAATTACATCGAGATCGACATTCGCGACAACGGCCGCGGCTTTCCGTTCGAGGGCCGCTACGATCTCGCGCAACTCGCCGAACTGCGTCGCGGACCATGGAGTCTGAAAGAACGCGTCGCGGATCGCGGCGGAGAGCTCGTCCTCGACACGACATCCGCGGGCACACACATCGCGATCCGCCTCCCCTGCTAATCTCGTGTCGTGACCACGCGAATCGTCCTCGCCGACGATCATCCGCTCATCCTCGGCGGACTCGAACAACTCCTTGAGCTCGAACGCGATCTCGCGATCGTCGCACGCTGCAATCGCGGCGACGAAGCGCTCGACGTGATTCGCCGCGAACATCCTGATGTCGTGATCGCCGACCTCTCGATGCCCGGCATGACTGGACTCGAGCTGCTGCGCGAGCTCGAAGGCACAACGCGCGTCATCCTTCTATCGGCGCGCATCCAACCGGAACAAGCGCGCGAAGCGCTGCGTCACGGCGCGGCCGGCATCATCCTCAAAGAAAGTGCGGCGACGTTGATTCTCGATTGCCTGCACGCGGTGCTCGCGGGTGACGATTGGATCGATCCGATCCTCGCGCGACGCATGCTGCGCGATGACGCTGGCGCCGCAACCGGCGACCTCACCGCGCGCGAGACCGAAGTCGTGCGCATGGTCGCCGCGGGCTTGCGCAACAAAGAGATCGCCGACGCGCTCTCGATCACCGAAGGCACGGTCAAGGCGCACCTGCGATCGATCTTCGAGAAATTGCACATCGACAGCCGGATGAAGTTGAGCGTCTACGCGCGCGAGCACGGCCTTACAGCTTGAGACGCATCGTCCCTTTTCCACCGGGAGCGATGAATTCACCGACGAGCGCATCCTGCGCTTTGGAAAGACTCAACGTGTAGTGCATGGTGAAGTTCTTTCCGGCTTCGGAACGCTTGACCTGTTCGGTGAGATGCAACCGATCTTCCCTAAGCGTGCCGCTGACGCGATTCTGCGGCTTCAATACGCCGGTCTTCCGACTGAACCACCGATTCGTTGCGACCACGTTCCCGGTTTTTGCGTCCAACGCAACGAAGTCGAAGCGACACTCGAAGATCTTTCTGCTCGCCGTCACCTGCTCGCATTCGAAAACACGATCCTCTTCGACGAGCGCGAAAATCACGCGACGATGCGCTTCGATCTCCGCCAGCCGCTCGGCCTCTCCGCGTTTCCGCAATTCCTCGAGCTCCAGCCGATAACGCCGTTCCTCGTCGCTTCCGATGAGCACCGTGCGCTTTGCCAATTCCGATCGCGCCTGACCCTCAGGCGGGTATGCATTGCTCTCGAACGAGAACGTCGTCTGCCAGCCATTCGCGGATTTCGAGGAGGTCGCAAGGCCAAAGAGCGAACGCCGTTCTCCCTTCGGCAACACAGACTTGATCAGCGCAACGTCGCCTTCCATCCGCTGCGTGACGTACGTGTTCTCACGCGCGTGCAACTGAGCATCGAACCTCGTTTTCACGAGCGGCGCCCCCGACACGCCAACATCCTCGGAACTCTCCACGTCGAAC
The DNA here is from genome assembly GCA_051953135.1 of Thermoanaerobaculia bacterium. Taxonomy (GTDB): domain Bacteria; phylum Acidobacteriota; class Thermoanaerobaculia; order Gp7-AA8; family Gp7-AA8; genus QHVT01. The sequence goes on from JBQCJC010000700.1 coordinate 2,120, forward strand.
GAATCGATCTCCCACGCACGCGAGATCTGTGCGGCCAGTGCGCGTCGCAGCTCCGCCTTCGACGGCTTTCCCTCTCCGCAATTCACAAGAAGAGCCGCCGCCGCGACAACGCCAATCAGACGTGCCGGTCGCAATGGAAAGCGACAAGTTGTGAGCGCCATCGACCCCGCGCTTGGCGATCAAGCACAAAGCGCGCCGAACCAATGTCTATCGAAACAACGCGCGGCCGTCTTGCCCGACTGGAATCTCGTCCACGAATCCGCGGAAGGCGGGAATCGCAAAGATGTCCACACCCGGCGGAAGGTCGGCTGGCCGTTCACGAATAGACGGACCGAGAAGAATCGAAACCGGCGCGGGCGAGATGTCCCGGATCGCATATCGTGTACCGCGCGTAACCGCTGTACCCCCACGCCACGTCGCATGCTGCGCGAAGGCCTCATGGGGCACCAACAGACCGCCGACTCGAATCGTCACTGCAGGCGAATTCCAACGGTACTCCGGAGCGACTTCGACGGTCACAGCGATCGTCGCAGCCGGCACGGAAATGTTAATTGACGACTGATCGGCAAGGCGCTGAACTACCAGTGGATGCGATTGGGACACAAGCACGGCGTAATCACCGCGAGCAATGGTCGCGTCAAACCAGAAGATGCCGTCGGCTGGACGTACTTGCACGCGTTCCTTGAGTGTTCCGTCGGCTGCAGCAATAAATACGGCACCGCCTAGCATGCGGCCAGTAGCCGTAACGACCTGACCGCTAGGCCCATAGGGACGCAGTGTGATTTCCCGCCGGGTTACAGTCGTTGCCGCGACTTCGAACGGCTCCAGGCAATTCGATTCATAGCCGTCGTACTGTGCGCACACCCGTAGCTTATGTGTAGTCGCGACAGGCTCCACAATGGCGAATCCCGTTCCCGCGGCATGTGTGTCGGCCGAGAAAATATCCCCTTCAGGATCCCGAGGATCGACAGCACCGTGTGAGACGACAGCTGGTAATGGCTCCCTTGTCACCGCGTCAATGACACGCACTTCAAGTCTATTGTCAGGGATCGTAATATCGAACCGACCTCCGGCCGGTATCGGCTCCGCCGGCACAGTAACGAAATGCGAAGTGGCATTGCATTGCTTGACGTTCACTGGAACTAACGGCAATGCACCGCGTACCGGAAGAGCGAATGATCCATCCGCGATATCCGTCGCGGTTGTTACACCCGGGATTGTGATGATCGCGTTAACAGGCTTTCCATCACGACTAACCCTGCCAGTCACAATATCGTCGCCAATGACTTCCTCAATGCTTCCACGCTCAAACGCCTGAACAACAACAGTCCGCTTGATTGATTGTAGCGGAGGAAAATTCATCTCGACTCGATATTCGCCCGGCTTTAGCGCAGGCACGTTCAACACACGACGGAAATCGGCGTCCTGCTTCTCCGCGACAATCGCACACGTGTCCGCGGGTTCACAGTGAGATACCCGAACAACCGCTGCCTGAACGTTCACCGCGCATTCAGGATTCTGCTTACGCAGAACTTCCGCGCTCGCATTGAAGGACCATTCGACGTTTAGCGCCGCGGCTGGCTCAGCAACGAAGCCCGGTTTCGCTACAGCAACTCCGCCACCCGGCACAATTTCAATCGTCTGTGATTGCCAGAGTTCGCCCGCAAGGACCGCCGTAATCGGCTCATTTGTCACATACAACAGTAAAGAACGTTCGCCGCCAATTCCTTCTCGAATCGGAACAAGCGGCTGAATCGTGCCCGACTTTGTCTTAGCGATGACTGAAAATGGCGGCACCGAGCCCTGGCTCCACGCGCTCTGCGACAAGTTGAGCCTTAGTGGAATCA
>JBQCJC010000701.1:0-8130 GCA_051953135.1 Thermoanaerobaculia bacterium
CGCGAGAGCGACTTCCTGCCCCGCCGATCGTATTTCATGGATATTCAGAAACAAGCGCAGGCTCGCATCTATCTGCGCGTGTATTCTCTGAACCTCGACCATCCTCATCCACACGTACGCGTGCGCGTGCAAGCGAACTACGAGCCGTATTCGACGCCGTGGGAGACCGTTTATGACGAGACGCATGCGCTCACCGCGAAGCAGCGCATATGGACAGACTGGCAAAACACCGTTGCGGTCCCGATTCGGCCATTGGCGTTGCAAATACAAATCGATCCGCTCATTGCGAGCCTACCGGACAACGCGGAAATCGCAATATCGGTTTCGCCTGCGGCGTCGGATCTCGCAATCTGGCCTATGGTTTCGGTGACTGATAACGTCACTCAGCGGTTTCGACTTTTGCTGCCGGATTGAGCGAATGACCATACGGAGCGGCGTAAACGCGAACGACAACACATTGCGGTTATCTCAGGATATTAGGCCGAGATGCTGCGCGATTGCGACGAGGATGACATCGCGCTCGTCGTTCTGCAGTGGCAGTCCCGCCGCTAGTCGTCCTGTTCTTGCTGCACTCCGTTTTCGAAGTTGCGCAACTGCGTCATCCGGGGATGCTCGAATCGAAATCGTGCCGCCAGCTTCCGTCACGAGCTTCTTCACTGCGTCACCGCCAGAACGAGTTCACCGCTGAGGAGCGCGTCATGCGCGAACGGCGGATCGCAGGCGATGACGTACCTACCCGGCGTGTCAAATTCGATCATGAGCGACACAACGCCATCGATGAGGGGCCGCGAAAACGTGACGCCTGCGTCGGCGACGGTGTCACGATCTCGCAGGCGGAAGGTGATGGTGCCGGAATCGTCGCGGGGTGCGCCGTCGAAATCGCGAAGGCGCATTTCTACGGACGCCACCGCAACGCCAGTTGGCGCAATCGACACCGGTTGTGGCGGATCGAAGGTCAAAACAGGATCGCGCTTAATGCGTTCGTCTGAAATGACGCCGCCGTCCGCATTGGTAACAATGCGCCGGAAATAGACGCCGGTGGTGTCGCGCTCTTTAGAGATGGTTTCAGTCATTTTCTAGTTAAGAAGTTTGTAGGCGTGAGCGACGTACGCCGTAGCGCTGCTCGTGCTTGCCGTAATGACGAGCGAGGACGTGAACGGCAGTCCTTCTTCGTCGAGAACGGCCCACAGGTAGGAGTTAGACGCCGCGTCCATCGCGAAGTTGACGCCGCCGACTACCGGAACATTGAAGTACGTTCCGAGCGTGCCCGAAATTGAATAGGCCGCTGCATTGATGACGTTCGCTCCATCGATCGAAACCGTTAGCGTGACATTTCCTGCGACTGAGCGACCCAGCGATAGGAATCGCAACTTCCCACGTCCCGTGACGTTCGCGACGGTCACAGTGCTGTTTGAAAAAGTGGTTGTATTGACTGCTGGCCCGCGTGGTGTCGATGTGCCGATCTGAAGGCCGTTCGGGATGACGTTGCTATAGGAGTTCGGACTAAGGGACGTGACCGCGTTCAATGAGCTACCGAATGTTGTGATGGCGTTGCGGACGAATGCCGTTGTCGCGACCGACGTATCGTTGTCGGTCGTGATCGGCGTTGGCGCAGTTGGGTTGCCGGTGAAGATTGGCGACGCGAGCGGCGCGGCGTCGGTGATTCCGTAGCCTGATAGCGTGGTTGGGCGTGATGTGATGTTGGACCACGGAACGGAACCAACGACCAGTATCCCGTTCTGGAAATACCATGACCACGCGCCGGTGGAATGTCGATAGATGCCCTGCCGATCGCTTGTATCGCTCAGCAGCAGCGTTGCGTCTTCGTGCGCGTCGGTGAATCGGATGCCTGCATAGCCGTTCGTCGTGCTCTGCACATCGATCGAGCCGAAGGTGCCGGAGAAATCGACGATGCGTGATACAGGCGTTGAGAAGAGACGCCAACGCTGAGCGACGCTGTCGAAGGCGAAGAGCGCCACGCCGCCGGAGGGCACGATGACGTTCGCACCGGTTGACGTTGTGATTCGTTGATCGATGCTCGAGCTGGGATTCTCATGCAGCACTGTCATCGCGTGAGCGGTTGCATTGCAGGCGATGAGCAGCGTTCCACCACCGGGCGCCGATGCAAAACCACCAACCGACAACGCGCCGGACGCGCCAGTCAAACGACAGTAACCGGGACCGGGTGGTAGCGCGACCGCCGCATTGACGCCGCTCGCAACGGTGATGCTGTTTTCTTGTTGAGGGACGTAAGACGGGTTTCCGCCGAGGGCATCGAAGGCGATCAGATACATCGATCGAACGCCCGCGCTTTCGACGCCAGCCGAATTGACGACCGTCGTCAGAACATCGCTCAACGCCTGACCGCTCGTGTTCCATTGCTGGATGTTGCTAGTCATGATGGGAGCGACCGTCAGCGGACTTGCGGATGTCGGCAGCGCGTTCGCAGGAATCGATGTGAAGAGAATGCGTGAGCCCGACCGCATGTCGTAGACGCGGAACTCCCGCACATGAGCGTAGGTGCCTAAGAACTCGGCGAAATGAAATTCGCACCATGTGTTAGCGCCGGAGAATGTGACGCGCCAATAGCGATGCGCGCCCGCGTCGGCCCATGCGCGTTGACGGCCAGTGATGCCGCTCCCGGCGTCGAATGATTCACGGGCAGCGCGGCTTGCTGTCGATGACCAGTTGGCGCCGTCATCGGACCACTCAACAGCGGGTGCGGAGACAAGTGTCCCCGCGTGGTAGTACGTCAGCTCGCGAAACGCTTTCGTGTGTCCGATGCCTGCGTCGTAGAGCAGCCACGAGTTCCCGGCCGGAGAACTCGCGCATGTCGATGTGAGAACGCCGTCGTTGATCTGTGCAGCCGCGAAGCTCGTCAGGCCGGAATGCGTCCAAAACGAAGCGCCGTAGCGCGCGATTGAGCGAGCTTGCGGAGGACTCCAATATCGCGTTTCGGTTGTACCGCCGACATCGACGATTTCGGGGACAACGCCGGTTACGCCGGTAACTAGAACGCTAACTGTTGTGCCACTGCTAACTTCGCGTGTAACGCGGTTGCGCGTTTTGATCGTGAGCGCGTAAGTGCCGGTCTCATACAGCGCGGGTGTGAGTGCGGGTGAATTCGCGGTGTCGAACCAATGCCGCGACGGACTACCGTTGATCGAAACCCACACTTCGAACGTATCGATCCATGGGTAGTCCTCCGGGGCCGCGAATTCGATCGTGCCTTTCGGCAACCAATCGCCGCTTGCGGTCGCGTACTGTTCTTCGGTCCACGTAACCGACGCGGCGGCAACATCCGGCGGCGCTGCCGTGGGATCGGGAAACGTGGACTGGACCTTGGACGGTTGCTCGACGACGTGCTCGGCGAATTTCGCGGCGTTGTATTCGAACAGCTCGACATCGAATGTGTTGTCTGTGTTCTTCGTGCGGCGGAGGAGCCGGACCGGGACCGACAAACCGCGCGAGGGAATCGCGCGGGTGACCACGTCGCCGAGTCGCCGATCGGCGGTTGACGCGAGCCATCGCTCGCGAATGCGCACATCGAACTGCCGCGAGTTGAGCAGGTATGTAAGCAGCGAGCGAACCTGCGCCGGGTCGTGGAGATGCGGTAGGCGGTAGTCCTCCTCGATCGGCTCTTCGTCGCCGGATTCGACGGCCGCCGTCGCGAGCGACATCGGCACGAGCTGCCAGCCGTTTGTCGTGTCGGTGTACCAGACCGTGACCTTGTTCGGACGCTCGTCCACGTCTGAGCGATCGAGATCCAGTAGTGAGGATTTCGAGACGTGCGCGTCGCCATACGTCGCGAGGGGCGTCGCCGGGCGATCCGCGACGACGCGGAACTGCGTCGCATCCCAAAACCAGAACGCCCGCGCCATGAGGCGGAACGTTTGGATCACATCGTCAGTCGAGGACTCGTCGAGGAGCAGTAGATGCGACTCGGCTTTCCGTCCTGCCGCCTGATCGGCGTTGCGCGCGGCGACAAACGAGGCCGCATCGATCCGCGTTGCAGGAAGCGCCTTGCCTTCGCTCCATCGCGCGAAGTCGTACCACTGATCCCATATGTTTGTTGAGTACACATAGAGACCGGTGTCCGGCATTAGGCACTTGCGAGTGCGCATGCGCCAGACGAACTCCGGCAGAGCGCTCTGCCACGTCGTAGAGAAACGCAGCAGCTTTAGAACGACGTACGACGTTCCGGCAAATGCCTCATTCCAGCTCGGAAGAACAGCGCGGAGGCTTGTATTGACGGCGCCCGTTGCTGTTCCCGGATACCACCAATAGTTCCACGCGCCGCCCGTTGGCGGAGCAGGTCGGCCATCGGCATACCGAACTTCAATAAGACCGTCGCACTCGCCCGCGCAGAGTTCAACAACACACCAAAGGACATCGCCCGATCGTTGGTAATGAACGAACTGAAGTTTGCCAGCGAGTCGTTGTTCGCCGTAGGCGATTGCGCGTGATCCCTCATCAATGCCGGGTAATAGAACTTCGCGCTTTTCTTGCCGACGTGCCGTCTTGTGCGTAATCGCCGGATGCGGCACTTCGGTCTGTGAAGGGAGCTTCGGCGGTTCGTAAACTTCCGGCGTAATCGTCGGGCCGTTGGCGATCTTCAACGGCGGCGCCACTACGCAACCACCTTCTGAATGAATTCGGCCTCGACGCTCCAAACGTCCGCTTCGCGATGCCGTCCGCGGAATCGAACGTTGCCGTATTGAACCTCGTATCGGCGGCAGGCGTTCGGAGCATTGAAGGTAATAACGCTGCCGCTCGCGGGTCGATTGGCGAACGCGAACTGAATCTGGTCCTCACCCTGCGGTCCGCTGCCAACAAGTAGCGCAGGCTGCACTGTGGCAAGCACGCCAGCGACGTAGACCAGCGGCAAGACGACCGTCTTTGCCGGAAGCGTGTAAATCGTCGAGACACCGTCTGCGACCGCGACATAGACCTGGCGTTGCTTGTGCGAGAAGTAATCGAAAAGATCAAACGGCGTTGCAGCGTTTGAGTGCCAATGATCTTCTAGTAGATCAAACTCGACGCGTGTAAGCGTGTTCCAGACGCCTTTCGCAAAGAACTGCGCGACCGGGTCATAGCTACTGATCTGAAGCGCACCATTCTTTGCCGTGTCGCGGTCCTGAAAGCGCTCGTATTCAGGCGTCCAATCGTTTGGGTAGATTTCGGGGAATAGGTTTGCCATTGAAACGGGAGGGGCAGTCACACTGCGGGCGTGTGGACTGTGCGGAAGGCTGGTGCGCTTAAGCTGCGCGCGTCAGGATGGTTAGCTTCTGACCGGCGGTAATCGGTTGATGCGCGGTCATGAGATTGCGTGATTTAGTGCGCGGCGTAATGCCGCGTCTTCCTGTGTCCGCAATGCAATCGATTTCAATTCGTTCGCCGCGTAAAGCCGGGCGTCCAGTGCGGCCTTCGAACCACGGCTGCACCACTAGCGACGGCGCGACGGATTCCGACCATGCTGCATCCGTAAACCAGACCTTACTAATGCGGATCGCGCACTTGAAGTTAGCCGGATCGGAGTAGAGATCGGTATTTGCGTTGTCAGCGTTGCCGATACTGACGGAGGCGCGGACCGGCGATACATCGTCGCTCTCTTCGATTGCAGGGACTTCGACGATTGCGGCCTTGTAGTAATTGCCTTCGACGATTAGGCCGCGCCGACCGTCAGCGGTCAGTCCTCGGTACGGCGTGAAGCGCCGTACAACGGGCGTCAGAATTTCGACGATGAAGTTGCTGCGGATTTCTGAACGTGTGAGTAGAGGTAGAGCTTCTGCGGGAACTTGGGACATTTGGGGGATTGCTTGGTGGAGCCGCGCGCACTATCTTTTTGAGTGCGAGGAAATGGGGCGGCGCCCTCGCCATTGAAAAACTCACCGCCGCCCTACACACACCTCACGCCGCGCGCGGCAACATGAGATAGGGGTCGTCGCGGAAACGCGCGATAACCGTGCGGGCAGCGTCTTCGACGACCTTGCGGCCGAGATCGCCGTTATCGATTACCAGTGAATCGGTGGTCTGAAACTCCACACTCGCGAATACTTCCCTAATCGCGGCTGCGATATCGGCGGCTGTGGGAGCCCCGGCCGCGCGCTCCGGTTGTGCGGCACGGAGCCGCGCGATTGTCGCCTCTGCAGTCAACGCTGCAACGTCTGAAGCGGAGCGCTCATTGGTGAGCGTCGAGAGCTTCGCAACCATGTCGGCAGCGATGAACGTCGCATCGCCAATTACGGGCGTTAGCACTGGCAGCGTGCCAGGTTGCGCTGGCGTACGTCGGACCGGCGTCGTCTCCTCTTCCTTGCCGTCGCCTTCGTCTGTGGCGCCGTCGTCAGGATTCGTGGCGTCGGCGAGATCGCCTGCCGCTTTGAGCAGCAGTTCCGAAGCGCGCTCCAAAAGACTGGCGGGCTTTGCGTCTCGGTCTGCGACTTCCTGCCGTGCCTTGTCTAGCTGGCCCTTAGCGATGTCTTCGGCGTCTGTGAGGATACCGAGGAGCTTTTCACGCATTACGGGGTTATCGGCTGCGATCCCCTGCGCCTGCGAGACGTACTGTTGGATCTGCTGCGCGAGACGACCGATCTCCTCTTCGTCGGTCGTGTTCAGAAGTTCGCCGCGAAGCTCCAGCATGCGCGCGAAGAAGAAATCGACCTTGCCTTGGTCTGACTTACCGGATAGTTCAATCTGCTCGCGCTGTTGCGCGAACGATGCTGTGATGCTGTCCTGCACCTGCTGAATGCGCGCGAGATGCTGAATCTGAAGCTCGTAATACTGTCGCGAAAGGCGATTGACTTCCTCTTGCGCAGCTACGATGTCTTCAACGTCTTTGAGCCCGGCCATGCGCGTAACCGCGCTATCGATTGCCGCCGTGATGTCGTCGAGTTGCGCTAGCGGGGGCGTCTTACCGAGCTTGCGCGCGGCCACGAGTTTGTCGGCGAACGGCGCGTTGATCTTCTCGCGCAGATCGGCTGCATCGAGCATGACGACGACGTAGCGCTCTACGGCGTCGTGCAGCTCTTTGCCTTGCAGCGTTCCGAAATAATCGAAGAGTTGATTTATCCGTTGCGCGCCGGTTCCCATCTTGCCGAGCGCCAAACAAATCGCCTTCTCGAAGGTGCGAAATGCGCCTTCCGGCAGGTCATTCGATAAGAAGTCAGATAACGCACCGAGCGCGCCTTGGTCCGTTAAGTCCGCGCTCTCGACGCCGCCGGAGATGTTGATCGTTGGGCCGGGCGAACCCGAATACAGATTCGCTACAGCGTCGCGAACTTCTTGCGGGAATCGATCAATGATCGATTGCCAGCTCTTCATCTCCTCGTTGACCTTGCGCTGGATCTGCGTTTCGACTTCGCGCGCCGCCTCTGCTGAGATGCCTTTTTCTGTAACCTCGGCGATACCGCCCGCGATCCGGACTTTGATCGCGTCTTTGCCCTTCTGAATAACGGAGCCGATCGCCGTACCGATCGCCGTACCGATGTACGCGCCGATCGCGGTATTACCGCCCCAAATCGTTCCGATGATGGCACCGATCGCACCGCCAACCGCGCCGCCCACACCGGCATAGTTGTTGGGCGTCTGAAACAGGCCACCGACCATTCCGCCGACGCCAGCGCCATTGAGCGCTGTGCCGAGGTAATCGGTCGATCCGTCTCCGTTTCTGACCTGAATGTTTTTGAATAGCTCTTTGAGCTGAGCCGATACGTTCTTACCACTGACCAGAATTTCGGTGAGCGCCTTCGTCCACATCGACGTAAGGCCCTTCGCGAGTCCGGTAATGCTCTTTAAGAGATCGCCTTGTCCGCTTGCAAGGTCATCGAGAAAACCGTTGATTGCGCCGGACAGGGCGCGGCGACTCTCTAGGACGATATCGGAGATGATTTGCCCGATGCTTCGCCATTGAGCGGCGACAGCGTCGCCGAGCTTTTGCCAATACTCGGCATATCCGACTGTGGCCGCGCGAATCTCGCGATCCGCGTCTTCGCGGTCGCGGGCATCGCGACGTTTCAGCTCGTCGCGTAACAGGCCGATTTGATTGATGCGCTCGGTCTCGTTCTCGATCGACGCCGTAATGCGCTCGGACTCGTCCTCGAACCATCGGCGATTCGCGGTGAGCTTCGCTGC
>JBQCJC010000702.1:0-3980 GCA_051953135.1 Thermoanaerobaculia bacterium
GGGTTGTGGTTGTTTGGTGTTTGGGGTTGGGGGGGGCCCCCCCCGCGGGAATGTTTTCCATCCGGCGGGGGGGGGGGGTGGGGTGCCACACCAAAACCCGACAACTGACAACCGACAACCGTTCAGGCCACAATCCCCACCTCATGCCGCGCAACCGCATCGCCGCGATCGATGTTGGAACGAACTCGATCCACATGATCGTGGCCGAGGAGCAGCGGCATGGGCATCGCGTCATCGATAAAGAAAAAGAGATGGTCCAGCTCGGGCGCGGCAGTCTGGAAGGACGGCCGCTCACCGACGAAGCCATCGAGCGCGGCGTGGAAGCGCTGCGCAAGATGGCCGGCATCGCCGAGCGCTGGCAGGTGAGCGAAGTGGTGGCCGTGGCGACGAGCGCGATTCGCGAAGCGCCGAATGGCCGCCGCTTCATCACCGCGGCGCAGAAAGCCGCGGGCATCAAGATCCGCGTGATCAGCGGCGAGGAAGAAGCGGACTACATCTATCGCGCCGTTCGCAGCGCCATCGATTTTCACGGCGGCACCGCGCTCGCGATCGACATCGGCGGCGGCAGCGTCGAGTTGATCGTCGGCACCGCGGACGAGGTGTATCTCACCAGCAGCGAGCCGTTAGGCGCACTGCGCATGTCGCAGATGTTCGATCTCGATCGCGCGTCGACTGCCGCGATGATCGATGAGTGCCGCTCGTACGTGCGCAAGCGTCTGAAGAAAACTCTCCCACCCATTGCCACTCTCGGATTCGATTTCACGGTCGGCACTTCGGGAACGATCGCGACGTTGTCCACGCTCGCATCGAATGGCGAGTCGGTGACGTCCGGATTGCGCTGGCTTTCGCGCAAACGTCTGCGCGAGTTGATCGACACGCTCGCGCCGCTCTCGTTCGCCGATCGCGCAAAACGCTTTTCGCTCGACGAGCGACGCGCCGAAACGATCCTCGGCGGCGCCATCGTGCTCGACGAGATCATGCGCAAGCTCGACATCGAACAGATTCGCGCATGTGATGCCGCGCTGCGCGAAGGCATCGTCGAGCACGTGCTCGACCGCAAGCGCGCGCCGCAAAAGACCGGCAGCGTGCGTCGATCGTCCGTGATGGCGCTTGTCGATCGCAGCGACGTCGAGCGCACGCATGCCGCGCACGTCGCGCGACTCGCGCTGCGCATCTTCGATCAAACGCAGGAGCTGCATCACCTGCGCACCGGTGAGCGGGAACTGCTCGAGTACGCGGCGCTGCTGCACGAAGTCGGAATGCACGTCTCGTATCAGGATCATCAGAAGCATTCGTACTACCTGATCAGTCACGCGGGGCTGCGCGGCTTCACCACCGATCAGGTTGCGATCACGGCGAACGTCGCGCGGTACTACCGCAAATCGCCGCCGAAAGATTCGGACGAGAATCTCGCGCAGCTCTCCGCATCGCAGCAGGATGTCGTGCGCAAGCTGGTTGCGATTCTGCGCATCGCCGACGCGCTCGATCGTGGGCGTCGTCGTGCGGTGCGCGACGTGGGTGTCGATGTCGCGGAGGATCGCGTGACGTTTCGCGTGCGTCAGCGCGGCGTGGCCGACGTCGAGCTCGAAGCGGCGGAGACTCGCGCGAAGTATTTCCGAAAGGTATTCGAAAAAGATGTCGAGTTCGAAAGCAGCGCTGCCTGAAGAACGATTCGTGATTTTTCTGCGCCACGGGATCGCCGAGGAGCCGAGCGCGGAGAAGAGGGATGAGGATCGCGGACTCACGCGCGAAGGCAACGCGCGGATGAAGCAGATCGCGCGCGGACTCGAGCGCGCGCTGCCGAAAGCGCAGGCGATCTATTCGAGTCCGTTGTTGCGCGCGATGCAAACGTCGTTGTGGGTCTCGAAGGGCTATCGCGCGAAAGTGAACATCATCACGAACGACGCGCTCGCGCCCGGCGCAACGCGCAAACAGTTCGCGGCGTTTCTCAAAACCGTGCACGAACAGCGCGTGATCATCGTCGGCCACGAACCGAATCTCACCGACGCGCTGAGCGCACTCACCGGCGTGGAAGGCATCGAGTTAAAGAAAGGCGGCTGCTTCGGCGTACGCGTCTTCGCCGATGGACGCGGTGCGCTGGAGTGGGTGCTCGTGCCTCGGATTTTGCGGAAATTGGGCGAGTAAGAACCGCGTCACCGCACGACGAGCATCGCCGAATCGCGCGCCAGTCCCACGCGCGCAATCGCGCCCGAGTTGAACTGCAGAAAGTCTGCTTCGACGCCGTCGCTGAAAATCACGCCATTTGCCGGCACCTGCGATTCGATTTCGATCTGCTCGTGTTCGCCGAGTGTGCCGGCGGCAATTTTCGCGGCAGTCATTCTGCTCACGAACGGTTCGCGCACGACGTAGACGAGACTGCGCGCGTCCCACGGAATCGGTTTGGGCGGAGGCATCACGACGCCGAGGAAGCGGCCGATGCCCGCGGCCATGTTGAACGCGGAGCTCATCCATCCCGTTGAGCCCGCGCCGGTCGAAACGAGAATGCCGCTCGACGACTGGCGCTCCGAGTGCTTCCCGATCTGAATGCGATAGCGCGCGGACACGTGGGAGCGCACGCCGATGAACAGATCATTGAACGCAAGCAGGCGTTGTCCATCATTCAATTTCGCCTCGGCCATCGACACGTGTCGAATGTGCGCGTGCCCTTCGATTGTCTTGCGCAATGCGAGTGGCGCCGTGCGCGTATCGAATGGCAGCAGCACGCCGTCGTATCGCGCGGGCTCCGGATTGATGCCGAGGATCGGCCGCGACAGCGCGTACTTCGCGGTGTTTGCGACCAGCCCATCCTGTCCCACCGTGATCACCAGTTCGTCCGGCGCGAACACGTAGTTCGGCAACAACCCGCGATCGATCACATGCGTTTTGATCTGCTCGCGCGAAAAGCGCTCCACCTCTTCGAGTGCGCGGTGATACGCCGCGTGCTCCTGTTCGTAGTCGGCGAAATCGCCGCCCATCGTCTCGATGTAGAAACGCGCCTGCGACCTCGTGTTGAAGCGCGCGATCATCTCTTCGAGCCGCGTGGAGCGGCGCACGATCAGTGCTCGCTCGTACGTCACGATTTCTCGTCGATGATCGACTGCAGCAGATCGGGTGTGATGTTGAGCGCACCGATTTTCTCGGCGTTCGCCGCGAGCTGACGGAACGCGTGCGCAATCGTCACGCGGGCATCCGCGCCGGCGCCGCCGAGGACCGCGAGCTTCTCCCAGTCCATGCTCGCGAGCGGCCGCAGCATCGCATCGAGCGCGAATGCTTTCGTCTCGGCGGACGTGCGTTCATTCTCCGCCTGCAGATCGACGAGCGTCTTTCGCCGCTCTTCGATCGCGATATCGGCCTGCGTCTGCGTCTCGCGAATCTGCCGCTTCTTCTCTTCGACCGCGATCTCCGTATTGAGCTCGCTCTCTTTGATCTTTCGCTCTTCCGCGACCGCGTTGTTGCGCCGCGAGTAGATCGCCATGTCCGCTTCCTGCTGCAAGCGTTCGCGCGCTTCCGCTTCGAGTGCGCGCGCCATCTCCGGCGTCGGCGTCACCGCGACGATCGAGACGCGCACCGGCTCGACGCCGAGCATCTGCACCGAATGCGATTCGCGCAGACCGCTGATGATCGCGTTTCCGATCGGCTCGGCGCTACGCAGTGCGTCGCGCAACGAGAGACTCGCAACCGATGCCGCGGCGGCGCTTTGGGATTCGTTGATCAGCCGCTGGCCGACTTTCTGCGGATCGTCCGTGGCGTAGTGCCGTGCCGGTGTGATGGTGAAGTTCAGCAACTCCGCGAGCCTGCGCGGATCGACGACGCGATACGTGAGCTGCCCCTGCACCGTAACGGTTTGAAAGTCCGCGGTGAGGAGTTGAAAGACGAACGGCAGATCGGAGCTCGCCACCGGAATCGAAACGATGCTCGACGTCGGAACCCAGTAGAAGAACGACAACCCGCGTCCTTCGCGCCGCACTTTTCCCTGCGCA
>JBQCJC010000703.1:0-5193 GCA_051953135.1 Thermoanaerobaculia bacterium
CGCGCGACTTCGTCGCGCGGCACTGGCGCGGCAGCTTAGTGCGAAGCCGTTAGGCGCTCGCGAAAGTGCCTTGTGGAGGACGCCTCAACGGAACGGACGACTCGCGAACCGGAAGCGCGTGATCGTCAGCGTATTTGCGCATGGAAGCGAGCGTCGACGCCTCTGCCCACGGACCCGCAACGAGCGCACGAAGCGGTAACTCGAAATTGGGCGCAATGTCCTTTGTCGTCAAGTAACCAACATCGCCGTGTAAGCCCCTACGGCGGCGCACCCGCAGATCTCCTGTTAGTCCGCTGAGAGTCAGGCATGGAACGACAACGAGGCGACATTCTCTTTCGTCCTCAAATGCTGGGTTCTTGCAAAGAGGCAGTAGCTCGGAAATCGTTCCCTGGAGCTCTCTCACCAGAATATTGATCTCGAGTTTATTGCGTTGCGTGTCGATCGCCACGATTTGCTGCGCGACAGTCGCAATCAAGCTAAATAGGAGCGCTTGCTTCTCCTCGTCGTACGTCACGCGACTGAACGTGACCGCTCGCGGATCGTTTTTGGTGAGTTGGGAAAACTCGGGAATGTCAAACGCGGCAGCAACTCCCTTGCAGCCGTCGCCGTACGCGCGCCACTGGTTCAGACAATCTCCATGTAGAGAGAAAGACGCGACATAGAACGCATCGTCCAGAGATGCCGCCAGGCATTCCCGCAGTAGCTCGCTGAACGCAGGACTCTCATCGTAACGTGCAAAACTTCTTGCAGCCATGCGGCGGCCGAAGAGCAGCTCGGTCTCGTCGTTTAGCGCACGATAGTCGCTAATCCATATCTCATCGGATGCGCCAATGGATTCGAAAGCGGCCCAGCTGGTGTAGTGATATAGAAAAGCGTCTTCACCCTTAGCCGGTTCGCCGTTCAGTTCAGCGACCGCGCGGCGTACAAGTCTTCCTAGCGAGAAAGCGGCTGTTCGATGGTCCGCTACCCAATCGTAAAGATCTTCGCCCTCAGGTCCAACGAATCGAGTCGCGGTGAACGTTCGCCCGAGCACCTCAAGGGTATCGGCACGCCGACAGGATGGCCACGGGCAGGGCAACTGAGCAGAGTACAGATGCGAAAGGCAAGTCGCCACGCTTTCATGATATCCGAGCGGCGCCTAACTCCACGCTGGAGCTGACCGCGCCCGGCTTCGGTCCGGCGCTGAAGCGCCTGGGAATTCGCGAGCGCAGCAGCGTCACGTCGCGTGCAGGTAGCTCCCTCGGTCATTGGTCCTTAGTCGCTGCACGCGCCGCGCCGCGCGACTTCGTCGCGCGGCACTGGCGCGGCAGCTCAGCGTGAAGCGTTAGGCGGATGGAGCCACAATTCCTGCGGGCGCGCATGCGAAGGAACGATCCCAAACGCTGCGGTCTTTGCTGAAATGCTTGCTGTCAGAACGCGAAACAGTTCGACGTCGCACAAACCCACACCGCCTTCTGGAGACGTAGTACCGTACCGTGGGTGGAACCGGCTGCCGCGTTCGTTACGATTGCTGAACGCAACCAGGTCTCGTCGGCGGGGGTCGAAGATCCAACCAGGGGGTCTCTCCCGGCGAACCAGTCGCTGAAGGCGCGCTGGAGCCGGACGAGGGTGTCGGACGTGGCATTCCGCGCCCGTCCACGCAAATGACCGTTTAGAATCTCAGACGGTTGGAAAGGATGCGCTACATACAGTGGGAGCTACCACGTTCTGCTGACGAGGCCCGTGGGCCAGCAGCAAACTTGTTCTGGAGTGTCGCGGCCCGAGTCTTGTCGCGCGTTCTACCGAAGGCAAACCCAGACTTTGAGTCGAGATACGATCAGGTAGATTCGTGGTGGCTCGAGATTGATGACCTCGGAACTATCGTTCGCGAGGTCGGCTTCAGTTTTTCAGGTTCACCAATCGTCGTGGGTCCGTGGCGTGACAACCGCGGCTTCCTGACAGACTCAAACCTCAGCATTCCCGAGGCGGTCAACGATCATTCGATTGAGGCGTCTTTCGAGACGAAATGGGATGAATGCGTTATGAATCTTTCCGCGCGTATCCAAGGGGACTGACGAGAGGTTCCTGATGTCCACCGCCTAACTCCCCGCTGGAACTGACCGCGCCCGGCTTCGGACCGGCGCTGAAGCGCCTCGGTCGACCCACAAGAAAGTCGGCGTCACGTCGCGTGCAGATAGCTCCCGCGGTCTATGATCCTTAGTCGCTGCACACGCCGCGCCGCGCGACTTCGTCGCGCGGCACTGGCGCGGCAGTTCAGCGTGAAGCGTTAGGCGCTCGCAAACACGGTCTGCGAGGCGGCGCGCGTGTAAGACCGCGGACGTCTGCTTCACACCCGCGCGTGAGTTTACGGACAGATCGCTTGCGGGATAATCGGCGGATCATGACGAGAGGAACCGGCATCGGCTACATCGCCAAGCAGACCGAGTTCGCAGAGCGCCATTCCACCTTCTTCGAGCGATTCCCGAATCTGATGCGTGCGATCAACATCGCATTCGATCGGACGATCACGGCAAAGGGCGCACTTGACCCGATCATTTTTTACCTCGGCATCCGGATCATCGACGACTTCGAAGCCATCGTGGTTACGGCGGCAAACGATCTTGCCCTCCCAGCTCAGGCGCTGCTGCGCGGCATGTACGAGCGAATTGTCACGGTGGCCCATTTGCATGACAATCCGGACGATGTCACCGCGTTTGCCGAATACGATTACGTGCAGCGCAGACGCGTTGCGGTAGCCATCCGAGATACCCTCGGGTACTTGCCCGAACGGAAAGAGGCGATGGAAGAACTCGAATGCGACTATCAACGGGTCAAGGGTAACTATGAAATTTCATGCGACAAGTGCGGCGCGAAGCGCGTCGGTCCTAGCTGGTCGAAGCTCGACTTTGTAACGCAGGCAAAGCGACAAAAACAATTCGCGCCGGTGATTGTCGACGCGTACTACTTGCCTCTTCTGCAGGTACACAGCACGTTGCGCTCCGCCAGCGCTCTGATCGAAGTTAAAGACGGCAAACCCATCTTCCGAACCGGTCATGAACAGCTCGCCGACGAAGTGTTTCGGCTCTCCTATGTCCTCGCGATAAATTCACTCCAACTGCAACTGAAACATTTCAACCCTCCGGCACTTGAGCAGGCGCTCGAAATGGTCGTTCAAGACTGTCTCGACATCTATCCAGAACCGGCAGACGCGGAAGCGCCCGAACCGGGCGGCGCCTAACTCGAACCTGAAGCTGTCGCGGCCCGGCTTCGGTCCGGGGCTGAAGCCCCTCGGGCAGTCATAATTCGGAGGGCGGCAAGCCGCCTGCTTTCTATCGCGCGCCGCGGATCGCGGCGCGCGCAGCCGCAACCGGCTCGCCGCGCGGCTTCGGCACTTGGGCCTTGGCCGCGCAGCTTAGGTTCAGAGCCGTTGTGCGGGCGCTCGGTTCTAACACGAGCCGCCGTGAGCACGTGTGGCGGTACATCGTGGTTGTTTGTCGCGTGGCGCTCGCCGAATATGTGCAGGACGCAGCTTCGTCCCCAAGCTGCGGCGCCCGCCGTCGCATGTGTGGCCCGCGAAGCGGGCACGCTCCGCGTAATTGATGACTCATTGTGCGGCGGCCGGTGATGGCGGCGTACTTCTCCTGCCGCGTGCTGCTTCTAACGAGATGTTGTTAAATTTATGGCGCCTCAAGTTCGTTCTGTGAGTAGCTGCGTCTCCGCGCAGCCGCCGCGCGTCACATGCAATGAAGGAAGCCGCTGGTCGTGTGCGCGGCGCAATAGCGTCACGTGTGGCCGGCGGTGCCGGCTCGCTTCGCGTCGGCGTAAAAGTAGCGCGGCTTCGCCGAGGATCACCATTGGGCTTCGACGAATGTGTTTCAAGAGCGCTCTGCGCTCCGTAGGGTCAGAAACAAAAGGAATGGTGGTGCCGCACAACTCCGCGCTGGAGCTGACCGCGCCCGGCTGCGGCCCGGCGGCCGAGCCGCCTGGATCGTCGCCAGAGCGCGGGCGTCACGTCGCGTGCAGGTAGCTCCCGCGGTCTACGATCCTTAGTCGCTGCACGCGCCGCGCCGCGCGACTTCGTCGCGCGGCACCGGCGCGGCAGCTCAGCGTGAATCGTTAGCCGGACGCGGCGGAGCGTAAAATTGCTCGGGTCGGATGGATGAAGACCAGCTCGCAGGGCGCCACTGAGGCGTTCGAGAGGGAGAGTGCATGTCACGAAACTACTGGCGAACTTTCGTAGCTTGGTTGTTGGGAATTCTAGCGGTGGCGCTGCCGCTCGGCGCTTTCGTCTACGTCGGCAGAGAAGCTCAGACACTAGTCGTACTAGAGAAGGTTGGCGCGCTCTTCGTTTCTTGGCCATACGTTGTCCTCGTTCTGACTCTCGCATTTTTTCTGTTATTTCGCGATTCGATTGGTGCAGCGATCGCGCGTGTGCAGCGGGTGAAGGGGCTCGGTGGTGAATTAGAACTGCAGGTACAAGCTCCGGCGAAGCAGGAGCTTTCATCAACGGAAGATCGGGAGCAGCGTGCGGAAGAAATCGAAGCGAAGGTCGTATCGCAAATCGCGGCCGAAGAGCCGCAGATCGAGCAATTACCGGATGAGGTAAAGCGAGTGTTGGCAATGCTCGATGAACCGATACCAGTGATTCGAACGTCTCGTGACGCGTTCGAGTTCGCGGGGCGAGCACTATCGAAAGCTGCATTCGCTAAAGAAGATGCGCAGAGGTGGAAGTTTCACTATCTGTCCGCATTTCTTGTACCGCAATCGAAGCTAGTTCTCAGGTGGTTCAAGGAGCGAAAATTTGCATTTCGTGAGGATTACGAGGTCGACTGGGCTCAAGCGCTCGATCAGGCTTGGGCCCGTGCGACGATCTTGTCCGTGCTCGTCGGGCATCGCCTATTGGAAGATACCGCAGGTCTATTCTCGGTTACTCGCGAGGGTGCCGATTTCTTGAGCTTCTTAGAGACGAGCAATGCGTGGCATCAGACAGCGATCGCGCCTGCGGAGCGGCCAGCGTTCTACACACCCGTAGTTCCGACGGCGCCAGCAAGAAGTAACGAGTAGAGCGTCGCCGGCTAACTAGGGCCTGAAGCTGGCCGCGCCCGGCTTCGTCCCGGCGCTGAAGCGCCTGGGACGTGCGCCAGCGCGGGGGCGTCACGTCGCGCGCAGTTCGTTCATTGCTGCATCAGCAGCACTCCCGGCACGCGCCGCGCC
>JBQCJC010000704.1:0-2297 GCA_051953135.1 Thermoanaerobaculia bacterium
ATCCCTACTTCGCCAGGAGCTTCTCAATCTCGTTCACTGTTTCGCTCAATCCCTGTGCGAACGCCTTTTTCTTGAACGCCGGCACGATCCTCTCTTCGATGATCTTCGCCGCGGTCGCGTTTGTAATCCTGCGCGCGACGCCCAGCCCCAGCTCGATGCGGATCTTGCGATCGTTCATGAACACGAAGATCACGATCCCGTCGTTACGTTTCTTGTCGCCCACGCCCCACGCATTCGCAGAGGCCAGTGTGACGGCTTCCATCGTTTCTCCCTTCGGCAACGACGGCGTGATGTAGATGAGCGTCTGTGCCAGACCGCGCTCGTGCAGACGTTCGAGTTTCTCCGTCAGCATTTCAATCTCGTCGCCGCTCAGGATGCCGGCTTTGTCAGTAAACCAGCTTGTCGGGCTTCGGCAGCACAGTGGCGGCATGCAGTGCCGTTGTGACAAAGAGCGCTAAGAGAAACACGACGCATTTGTGGCGCATGATTGTAAAAATCATACTCCTGCATTGAGTTTTCTATTGACAGTCACAATAGAACTTCCCTATCCTACGTGCCTCAATGAAAAGCAACCGCCAACCACTCGCGTCCAGGTGCCTCGGCACTGATGGATTTGTGGCCGAAGGAGCTCCAGCGCGCTAATTCTGTGTCTACAGAAGCAGATCGCACTGTGAGCCTCTTCGGAAACGAAGGGGCTTTTTGTTTGTGTTTTCATTCATTCAGGCGACAAGAAACCGTTCAGACCGGCGGCGCGCACCGCTCCGAATGGTTATGCGATGCGTGTCCCGCGCAACGGGATCAAAGAGAACTGTGCTTGTTGCACAAGGTAAGGATCTAAAAAATCCTCGCGGTTCGACTCCGCTCGTTGTTTATGACGACTGATCGCCGTAAGTGATCACCGGCCGCGGGTCAATCCCGCGGAAGCCTGCCTCCCGTGCCGTTAGGCGGAAGGCGAGCGCAATCGAAGCCCTGCAGCATGCGCTGCATGACGGCGCAACCTCATTGTGCGGTGCGATTCCACAATGATCGCGCGCCGCTCATTCGTAATGCTCCGCATCGAGAGTGTGGCCGACGTGTGCGCATTCGATTCGCGGCCGGTTCTTTCTAAAGGAGGTAAACCATGTTCCGTCGTATTCACATTAAGCCGCATACCCTCGGTCTCGCATTTCGAGACAACGAGTTTCTCGGTGTCATGACGCCGGGCACGAAGTGGATTTTTGATCCGCTGTTCAAGACGAAGGTCGACGTGGTCGATCCGGCCGCTGTATGGCTCGATCACCCGAAGATGAGCCTCATTGCACGCTCCGGAAAGCTCGGCAGCGAAGCAATCGTGCTCGATCTGAAGGACCACGAGCGCGCACTCGTCTGGATCGACGGCCGATTCAATGTCGTCGTGGATCCGGGCCGGTATGTCCTGTGGACGACGGAGCGTGCAGTGCGCGTCGAGATCGTCGATGCACGCACGATGCAGTTCGTGCATGACGAGTCGCCGGTAATCCTGGCGTCGCCGCGCGTAACCACGATGCTCGAAATTCTGCATGTGCCGCCGAGCCATGCAGGACTGTGGTTCCGCGACGGTATGCATCAGGCGACGCTCGCCCCGGGTACGTACGCGTTCTGGAAGAACACGGGCGTACTGAAGCTGATGACCGCGGATCTGCGCGAGCAGGTTCTCGACATCAGCGGTCAGGAAATCATGACGTCTGACAAGGTCACGCTGCGTCTCAATGCACTGGTTTCGTACCGCATTGTGGACGTACTGCGCAGCGTGACGGAATCGGACGGCGCAACGCAGGCGCTTTACCGCGCCGCACAGCTCGCACTGCGCGAGGCTGTGGGCGCTAAGGAGCTCGATGCATTACTCAATGCGAAGGAGGCATTGAGCAGCGAGTTAATCGCGCGCAGTGCACCGCGCGCAGCGGAACTGGGTCTGGCCATTGTGTCTGCCGGCGTCAAGGATGTAATCCTGCCGGGAGATATGAAGGAACTGCTCAACAAGGTAACGGAAGCAAAGAAGGCTGCAGAGGCAGCGCTGATTACGCGCCGCGAGGAAACGGCAGCGATGCGTATGCAGGCCAATACGGCAAAGATCCTCGAGTCGTCGCCGACGCTGATGAAGCTGAAGGAACTCGAGGTGCTCGAGAAGGTTGCGCACAAGGCGAACCTGACGGTGGTCCTCGGCGAAGAGGGCCTCGCCAATCGAGTCGTGAAACTGTTGTAAGACGACCGAGGGCGCGCACGAACGCGGTGCGCGCCCTCAATGGAATTGAAGAGTTTATGAGAAAGGAAATCTCCCC
>JBQCJC010000705.1:0-3261 GCA_051953135.1 Thermoanaerobaculia bacterium
GCGCGTGTGATTGGTGCGGGAACCGGAATCCCACCCTCACTGATCGATGGGGCGATTGATCTGATTCAGGGAATCTACCGAAAGTTTCGTTACGGCAACTGGAACGGACAGCAGACGCCACCACCGCAGCCGCCGCCTCCGCCCGTTGAGGACCCGCGGACCTAAAGATGACCGGAACCTATTCAAATACCAATCCGATCAAGAACTACTTCGCTGGCAGCATCGGGAACGCACAGCCGCCAGCGATCCGGCAGCGAAACACAGAAGTCACTCACAGTAAGGGCTCGGACAATCCATTTGGACGGGTTCTCGAACATGTCCGAAAAGAGACAACGCTACAACCGGCTACCAGCGCTTCCGTCGTACCGGAGAGAAAACAGTTGAATCCCGGCGTCACAGAAAACAACCCGGTGCCGGCACGTCCGCAAGTGCCGGCATGGGGCGAGCAAATCAGTCGACCGAACGCACCCTATGGTGCCGAACAGATTCGAAAGCCGCCTGCGCTGTACGACGGATTCGCGAACGGTGGTGCTGAAGGTGGTCTTCAAAGTGGCGATGTGGTCACGGGTGGCCCGACGCTGCTTGATCTCTATGGCCGGCCAAAGGCCGGGGCTGGGCCGACCGATGAAGGCAACGGGCTGTACTCTCAGGCGCAGAGTGGTGGTGGCCTGATTCCTAAGCCGTCGCCCGGTGAAACCGTCACGCCAGAACGAAGCGGTAAGCGGCGTGGCGTCAATCCCGGCGATCCGACGCTCAACGATTTCTGGGCACACAAGGCGTTTGAATACAACACCTATGACACGCCGTGGAAAGGAACGATTACGCGTGACGACGTGATCGCGTATCACCAATACGCAGGCGTCGCGAAAGAACACGGCAAAGAGAATATCGACATTAAGGAATGGCTCGCCGCTGGACGCCCGCGCGAGTTCAAACCTGGGGATTTCCCCGATAAGCGGCCAGCCGAACCGCAAGGACCGAAGGTCGTTGATGGGTTCCGAAGACCGGGAAAACCGGGACAGACCAGCTACAGGCCGGGCGATCCGAACGGCGTTCGTCCGCCTGCACCGCCGCCACCGTCAACAGGAGGCGAAACACCGTCCGGAAGTGATTCAGGGCAGCAACCGGCGCCGGGAGGTGGCGCCCCTGGTACCGGCGACGATCAACTCTCCGCGGTGAAGCAGGCGGTTCGCGAGCAGGCGGAACGCGAGATGCTGGAGCAGGAGCGCGGCATCCGAAGCCGAAATGCGTTCAACCGCTCGAATCTCAGTGGCGCTGGCGATTCGTCGCTCGCGACGGCATCGATGAATGCACAAGGCGACCTCGAAGCGAAACTGGCGCAACTCGAGTACGGGGCCTACGATCAGTTGCAGGGTCGTGAGCTTCAGGAACGTCTCGCGAAGCTCAGTAGCGAAGACCAGCGGTACGGCATCGACACGCAGGTCAAGATCGCGCAGATTCAGGCGAAGGCACAGGAGATCGCTGCGCAGGCGCAGGCGGCGGCATCCGCGGCGGGTGCGAGCGCGGCACAGGCAGCAGCAGAGGCAAACGCTGCGGCGGCGCGATACGAATCCGACATGCGATACAAACTCGGTATTGCAGGACTCGACGTCGATCGTGAGAAGAACTTCTTCAGTTTCACAAACGCACAGCAGGGGCTCGTACTCGAATACCTGCGCACCATGTACGGCATCAGTCCGGACGCGTTCCTCAATGGATCGCCGTGGCCGGGCGGCAACATCATCGTCAATGGAGGTAACTGAGTAGTTGGCCGACGTCACGGTGGTAAACCGCGGTCCGAACTACGTTGAGCGATACTTCGCACGACAAGCCGAAAAGCTCGCACACGAACGAGAGCTGAAGCTCAAGCAAGAGCAACAGTGGGCCACGGGAGTCTTATCGATGGCGCAGTTGCTCGGCAAAGATGACGTACGCCAGGCGCGCGAGTACCTTCAGTCGACTGCACAGGAAAATCCCGAGCTGTTCCGGAAGTACTTCAGCGGGAAAGTAAACTTCGCCGACACGGCGGCGCAGACCGCAACTGACGCGAAAGCCAATGCTATCCGCGACGCATTCTCGAACGGCCGCGATAAGGACTACATCACGAACCTTGCGGCAACTGGCTCGTCGATAACGCCGAACGTTCAGTCTTCTATGTACGGCGCGGAACGCTTCGGCGAAGCGGCCGGACGTGAAGCGTTTGATGTATCGACTGGACAGAAAGCAACGGCAGACGAACTCGCCGATAACGTCCGCGCCGACACCGATCAGGCGTTTACGCACAGACTGAATCTGCGAAAGCAGGACTTCGATGAGAAGTCAACGAATCGCGACTTCGGACTACGCAGGCAAATGACCGACTCGCAGATCGCGGTGAACCAGTCGAGCATCGGCGTGAACACGGCGCAAGGCGACCTGCTCCGCGCAGAAACCGACGCAACACGAAGCGGCGCAAGGTATGGAGGTTCGAGCGCGAAAGTACCGATTCCGGAAGAGGAACGATACAAGGCGCTCACTCGAATGGCGGCGCAGTACGCGCGCGGCATGGCCGGTGCGAAGGGGTCGCAGCGCGCGGCATCGAAAGAGGAATTCGACAAGATCAAGCCGCAACTGGACGCGGCATATGTGGAGTACGTCGCAGCCGCGAAGCGACTCGGCGTTGCCTTTGAGAAGAAGCCGAGTGTGAAGGATCTCGCAGCGATGCCCGAGGAGACACCAAACGACGAGGTCATCCCGTATGACCAACTCGGCTCGATGAATGATTAAGGTTCTGGTGCCGGGACTCGACAAGCCTGTCGGGTTCCCGGACGACTGGTCGCGCGAGCAGATTAAGAATCATATCGACACGGTCATTCTCCCGAGACTTCGCCCGCGATCGGCGAGCAGTCCGAGCGTGCGCGAGGAAGCCGAGAGCCGTCTGCGCGCGCAAGGCCTTTCCGGCGAGGAAGTGAAGCGGCGCGCGGCGGCTGGCGAGGCGATCGTTCACAGCGGATTACGAACCGCGAGCCATCCCCATGAGGCAGCCGCTGTCGTTGGATCGAAGCTGCTCGAAGGTGTTGTGCGTGGTACCGCAACAATCGGAAGTCTCGTGGCCGACGTTGCGCACGCTTCCGGCCCCGGAGGAATGATCCGCGTCATCGCTCACGGCGTCACACCGAACACCGAAGCGACGACGAAAGCAATTGCGGAGCGAGCCGAAGATGTACGCGCGGCGGTGGGCCTCAAAGACGTGCAGGTTGGGCCGGTCGGCGAGATTGCCGA
>JBQCJC010000706.1:0-3662 GCA_051953135.1 Thermoanaerobaculia bacterium
CAGCAGGACATCGAACAACTGCCGGCCGAGATCGCGAACACGCGAGTCTTCGTCCGCCATCAGCGCCGATTGAAATTCGTCGACGAGTTTCTCGACCGCGCCACGATCAATTTTCACCGCGTACGCTTGTGTGCGATTCGCGGTGATCGTCCAAACGAGAACGCGATCCGGCAGCACGAAATACTCGACGAACGCTTCGTCGATGTTCGGCGTGGCGATCTCGTTCTGCGGCACATCCGCGTTCGGATCGATTGCGTCGAGCAGCAGCCGCGCCTTCGATCGCTCCACTGCCGCGAGCGCAGCATTCGCATCGCCCGCATCAAACGACAACGACACGCGAAGCTCGGTCGCATCGCGTGTCGTGTCGATGAGTGACAAGCGCTCTTCATCCGTCGAGATCAGCGTGCGTTGCGATTCGATCTCGGCCAGTGCGGCATCGAGGCTGCGCTCCGCCGCGGCGCGATCGTGACGAAGCATGTGCGCCTTCGCCTGAAGCACGCGTGCTCGCGCGATGCGCCGTCGATTGCCGCTCGCTTCGAGATCCGCGATCGCGGCATCGAGTTGCGCGACAGCATCATCAGGTCTCCGCGCGAGCATCATCGAACTGCGCGCGATCGCGAGATCGCTCTGCAGACGTGCGGCGGCGGTGCGATCCTTGATCGCGCGCATCGATCGCGACGCGGCATTGATCGCTGCATACGCATCGCCGGTGCGCCCGAGGCGCCAGAGAACTTGCGCGCGGGAAAGTTGCGCGTCCGTTCGCTCGTTGGCCGCGCGCGCGACATCGAGCGCCGCGCGTTGAAACGCCAGCGCCGCGAACGGCATCCCTGCGCCGTCCGCGATCTTCGCGGCCTCACTCATCGGAATGTAGCCGCGCTCGCCCGCGCCGAGGCGAAGTGCGCGCACGATGCGCGACCAGGCGTTCGGCACATCGCCGGTCCAGCGATCGTTCTCCTCGAGCCGCACCTCGAGCGCCGCAACGGAACGGCCATCATGCATGCGCGCGAACGACGCGCGCGCCGCTTCGAACGCCGCTTTCGCGCGATCGAAGCGGCGACGGCTCGTCTCGATCGTTCCGTCGTTCCACGAACACTGCGCAATGACGCTCGGGTATCGTGAGACGTCGGTGCGGGCCACGACCTCTGCACAAAGCGAGAGCGCGCGGTCCGCATCTTTCTTATAGATGTACAACGTCGCGATGAGAACGCGCGCACGCGCT
Source organism: Thermoanaerobaculia bacterium (assembly GCA_051953135.1). Taxonomy (GTDB): domain Bacteria; phylum Acidobacteriota; class Thermoanaerobaculia; order Gp7-AA8; family Gp7-AA8; genus QHVT01. The sequence goes on from JBQCJC010000706.1 coordinate 1,220, forward strand.
GCAAGCGGCAACCCGAGAGACTCCATCGCGACGGCGGACGACTCGAGGAACGGCAGCGCTTCGTCGTATCGATAATCCGCCTGTGCCTGTGCCTTTCGTGCTTCGCCGAACGCAACGAGCGCTTCGCGCGCGCGGGCACTCTGCTTCGGATCGAGTGCGATGATTCGCGCGATCGTGTCGCTCGCGACAAAATCGCCACTGACCTTCGCCACCGCGCTCGCCATGCGACGCGCCTTGTCGAGCGCATCGGCGTCGCCCGCACCCCACGCGGGAAGCAGTTCCTCCTCGACCACGACTCGCGCAATCCCTGAGCTTCGATCCACGGCTCGCAAGATCGCGTCGTCGTTCGCGGAATCGCCGATCGCCGCGAGCAACGCGGCCTTCGCGGAGTCACGTGGCTCCGGTCGCGACGCCGCAATCGCGTTCCTGCGCGCGTGCGCTTCCGGCACCCACGCCGAATCGCGATCGATCGACAGGTACTCGCGCCACGCGGCGAGTGCGGCATCGTGTGCGCCGATTTCCGAAAAGACGAGCGCGCGATTCCACGCGATTTCCGGAGTCTTGGCGAACTCCCACGCGCGCGCGATCACATTCGTAGCCGCCAGCAGATCCGTGCTGTCGGTGCCGTTGGCGCGTTCGATGTACGCCGCCGCGAGATCGCACAATGTCGCGGCGTCCGCGGATTGCTGAATGGCGCGCGAAAGATCGCGGCTTCCGGTCTCACGGCGGAGTGCGTCCTCGAGCGCAATCACAGCACGCTCGGTCTCGCCACTAACGAGATGCGCGATGCCCGCATCATGCAACGCGGTGGAATCGGCGTGCGCCGCGCGAATGACACGAGACGCGGCAGTGGTCAGTGGCAGCATCTCGCCGGAGGAGCGATCGTCACCGCGATGCACTCCGCCTAACGGACGATGCGCAAACCCGCCACTGAGTCGCGCAGCGACGGTGCGGTACGGCATTGCGTCGGCGGCGCGGACAAGAGGGCCGAGTCCGTGTTGACGCACGGACAGCCAGACGGCCGCGATCGCACTGACGCCGATCGCGGCCGCAACCCAGGTCTTCCATCGCACGATCGCAATCATGAAGAGCCAAACCTGTCCTTAGAGACGCGGAGCCCGGCGATGTGTGATTCTGCTTTTAAGGATTTGTGTAAGACAGGATAACGCGAGGTCAGGAGTTCGCGCAGTCCAGACAGACATTCAGTTCGCGCACCGTCTCGAAACCGCGGCCACCGGCGTCGTCGGGCCTAATGCCCTTCTTGTTTTTGCGATTCGCTCCGGGACGGCGGGGATAAATCACCGGGCGGGTTTCGGCGATGAGACGAGTGACGGGGACGTTAGGCGGGACGAGGTTCTGGCAACGCTCACAACGAAACATTTCCTCAGCAAATCGTTCGACTCCGCGCTTGCTGAAGGCGCGCGAGTGTGCGGACAAATGGGAAGAGTGATGGAGGGAAACGGGGGCGATGCTTACGTCTGCATGCGTGGCGGCCGAATCGAGGCGACCGCACCCTCGGTGAAGTGGGCGTCAGGATAACACGCGGCTCGTTTACGGTTGCGCGTCAGTCACGCGCGTATCCGTCGCGACCCAGTTCAACTCCCACGTCTTCCCACCATCATCGGAAAACGATTGTTCGAAGCGGCACGAGTCAGGGCTCGTTTTGATGATCACGAACTTCACAAAAATCATCCGCTCGCCGAGTTTTTCGTGCGAGAAGAATTCGCCGCGTGCGCCGGAGAACTCGCCGATCGTCGGCGTGGTCAGTTCACCATTCGCGAGGTTTGCGAAATTCAAGCTCCATTGGCGCGCCGCGGGATTGTAGAGACGAAGACTGATCCCTTCGAACCTGCCGTTCGGACCGTCTGCAATGAGCTCGACGAGATTGCCGCGGCCATTGCCAATCGGTCGTACGACCGTCGTGCCGTTCATCTCGACCCAGGTGGTGGAACCGGTGAGCGGTTTCACGAGCCGGCGAACATGCGTCCGCCACGTGCCGATCTCGAAATCGAAATCGTGTTGTCCGTCTTTCGCCGTCTGTGCGAATGACGAGAACAACGGCAGCAGTGCGAGGACAGCGACGAGGCGATAGGCGCGAGTTTTCATCGCGTGTACGGTCACTGGAAAGTGGTACACGCTCAATAGCCATTCGACGCGATTTCCGCATGACCACTCATTTACGCGGAATTGCCTGCAGCATGCTGACGCGATTGCCTTCCGTGTCGACGAACGAGACGTACTGTCCGATGCCCGGGATTTCCATCGGCTCGCCGAGGACTTTGCCGCCGGATGCCGAGACCTGCTGCATCGAGGCGTGAATGTCGTCGACAGAGATCACCACGGATGGATATTGCGCGGGCCAGTCGGGCTTCTTCGGAAAGAATCCGCCGTTGATCGCACCACGCTGCCTCGGACCGTTTTCATCGCTCTCGGTGGTGGTCAC
>JBQCJC010000707.1:0-5223 GCA_051953135.1 Thermoanaerobaculia bacterium
CAGCGCCCGGTGGCGCGCGCAAGCGCGAGGGCGGCGCGCGTGCAGACGCGACTAACCGTGTTCGGCTAAGACCGTGTTCGGCTGCACGGCCGCGTTGCACGTGTCTCGCAGCTCTTACGTGTTGTGTTCGATGCACGAGCGCGCGCAAGCGCGCGTAGCCTTGCAACCGCGGCCGTGTCAGACCGCAACACTGTCTTAGACGGCACCACCCGCGAGAAAGTTCAACTCGCGAGTGATGTATAGCCCTTGACTCGGCTTAGGCGAAGTCGCGAACGCAACTCAGCGCGGCAATGTGTTGCGCATATCCATCAATGCGTCAAATCCCATTGCGATACGAAACTTACGTTGACGCTCTCTATTTTCAGGATCACTCGCTGCGAGAACATCTTCGTACAACTGGATAAAGATCGTTGCTGAATTTAGCTGCATCCGTAGAGCAACCGGCTCAAACGAAAGAAGCGCTCGTGAGTCGACATGCCGCAAAGCACCGGGCCCGAACCAATTTCTCCACGCTGCGACCAACCACATCCCCGGATATAGCGAGCGGCGACCGGGATTCGAACGAACGTCGGCCATCTTTCCACCGAACACCGGATCGTCGACCACGAGAAGATTGTCTGTTGGGCGCCCTGCGATCTCATATGTGGCTAGCGTCTCTTCCGACTGCCAGAAGATATCGTCGTAATCCGCCGCAAAGCCCGCGTTAAAGTCGGCTCGCAGCGCAAGACTATGGAGGAAATCTAGCGGCGGAACAGACGCTGTAGGTATTTTCCAATACAGTGCCTGCATGTTATGCGCGGTAACTGTGGCGACTTCAAACGAGGGTCCATCGAGAGCCGATTCTGTTTCCAGCGTCAGCCATGTGATGGAAGGAAGGCGAAAGAGCGCGTCCCGTCGCTTTTGTGTTAGCGGAACACTGTTCCGTATGCCGAGCTCGGCACAACGCATCTGCGTGGGCTCAAAGCCGAGACCCGCGGCAACTATTTCGCGTACCAGCAGACCATTCACTACATTCAGTGGATAGGTGAAACATGTGAGTATCGATGACGTCACGGTATTTTCTCGTATACGACGACTTTTACTCGGACGCCGCGCTCGGCGCCATACCTCACCAAAGGAATGAATTTCTGCTCGTTACCCTTTGGAACGCGAATATCTAGGCCCATCTGGGCAGGCCTACCTTCAATCTCCACTCCTCGAGTTGAGAGGTCGTCGATGTGATTGGGCAGTTTACTGAGAACCGAACTCGTCTGAGCGTTCGACGTCTTCAAACTGACGCCGTACTCACCTTTCGTAAAGTCGATCAATTCGCCATAGCCGTTGTTCTCTGCGCCCCAGTTATGCCAGCCTTCGTACTCAGTCTCGGCGAGGTCCGCTTCGATGAATTCGCCACGCTTCATCGGTTCGAGTTCCCAATAGGACGAAAGTGGTGTTTCGGGTTGCTCTACCGGATGAGTTGTTGCTATACCCCGGTTCAGGTTTGATTTCGCGGCCGTAATCATTACGACTGTACCCGCGATCTGGAGCCCGCCTTGAACGATTTCCTGTTGTCTGTTCTGGGGAGGCAGGCCGCTCGAGGCGATTAGCCCATTCAAGATCCAATTGTCGCCTTTAGGGAGAATCTTCTCCACGACGGGGCGCTCCCACGGATGTGTGTACTTCAAGCCCCTCTCTTGCAGAAAATCTTTAGTTTTCTGCGCCGAGAGACCACCTTCGGTCATCAGCAGGTCTTGCAAGGCGAGCGTGTGCTCCCGCGCGTCTTTCGCTGGAACTTTGTATCGAATACCGGTTTTGTCGTTTTTAACGAAAACACCACCGTCTCTTAGTGGTGCTGCCGACAATCCACGTGGATCTCGCCCCTTAACCGGATCCCCACCCGCGAAGCTATAAAGATTCCCGCTATCCACATACCCTAACGGATCCGGCGATAAGACCGTGCCACTCCCCGGCGCATCCCCCCGCTCACGCACATAAACCGCCCCATTCATGGGCTCCACACACGGCAGGGCCTGGAATCGGGCCGTAAAGACCTGTTCAAAGAGCGGCTCGCGGTCGCCGGTGGGGGCGAGGGCGAGGGTTGAGAGTTCGTAGAGTGTACTCGCGTTTAGGGGGGCGAGGGTGGTGAGGGGTTGGCGGAGCTCGAAGGGGGTTTCGTCGGAGGTGTAGAGGCGTGCGTCTTCGAGCGTGGGCGGGAGGATGGGGGTGTCTGGTGTCCACGCCGAGGCGCGGAGCGAAGGCGTCGCGGCGATGGAGAGGGCGGCGGATTCTGGTGCGTTCGCGATCAGGGCTTCCCAATCGGCGGCGGGAAGGGACCAGAGGACGGTGTAGGCATCCGCGAGGGATGGGGCGACGGGAGTCGTGCGAATGACGGTACCTGTGCCGGAGACGAGAGCGAGTCGCGCGCCGGTCGCGAGCGACTCGGCAGAGAGTTGCTCGGTCGCGTGGAGCGTGACGTCGACGCGCTGCAGGACTGTATCGACAACAACGGGCTTAATCGCGATGCGATCGATCACAACGCCGGTGAGCGTGCGGTCATCGGCGCCGTAGGCGTCGTTCGGGAGGTTGCGGGCGACGATCTCGCCGTCGATGTTGAGCACCGCCTGCAAGCCACCGGCTGCGGCTTCATCGAAGATCGGATAGAGATTCGTCGGAAGGCCGGTCGAGGGATCGATCGTGACGGTGACGAGCGGATCGTCGTATGCGGCGTCGCCGTGGATGATCTGTTTGAGCGGATCGCCGTTCGAGCCCGCGGCGTAAACGCTCACGAGACGGTCGGTGACGAGATCCCACACGAACGTCGTATCCGCGGGCAAGCCGTCGGCGGCGATCACGCTCGCGCGATCTTCGAGCTTCCAGTCCTCTGGACGATCGTCGCGTGGGTTGTTGATCGCGGCGTATTCGGCGCGACGGCCGACCACGCGATTGAGTCCGCTGTAGGTGAAGACGATGCGACGCGGCGTGATGCCGTTCTTCTCGCGCATCGTCGTGAGACGGCCGCGCGCATCGTACGTGTAGATCGTGCTGCCGTCGTCCGTGCGCTCCGGCCCGTCGTGCACGAACTGACGCACGTCGGTGCCACGCGTCATGCTCTTGATCTTGTGACCGACGCCTTCTTCGAACGAGGTGCTGGCCGCACTCGTACGGGTTTGCGCAAAGCGGAAGTCCGCGTCGGTATTGCCTTCTTCAACACTGCCTTCGACTGACGACGAAGGCTCCACCTGCGAACGCGAACTGAACATCGAACCCAGCAAGCGACTGCGCTGGTCATACGTGAAGCGGGTCGTCAGTTCGTCGGACGCAAGGCCGAGTTGCCGCGACACACTCACCTGCACGCCGTCGTATTCGACCGACGTTCCGGCCACAGTCGTCGTGCCGACCTTCACCCGCACATCGCGAAGTTGCGAGGTCTCATCGTCGTACACGTATTCGCGTGAGATCGACGACCGCGGCGTGAAGATCGTGCGCACGTCCGGACGTCCTGCCGCGCGATGCGAGGCCGTGAACAGCAACGTGTCGCCGAGGACGAGCGATTCGCGTCTGCTGATCTTCGTCAGATTGCCGAGGGAGTCGTACTCCTGGAAGAGCCACTTCACCCACGGCGCACTGAGCGACGCGCCACTGCGCATCGGCATCGAGAAGCGAGTGCGCTCGCCAAACTCGTTGTACTGATGCTCCTGTTCGAACTCATCGAGCACTGAGCCGTCCTCACGGTAGCGCGTCTGCTTCGTACGCCTCGGCCGGCCCTCGTAATCGAAGTCGGACCACTCCACGCGCGTGTCGCCCGTCTTCCACGACGTGAGACGACCCGCGTCGTCATAGTCGAGGAACTCGGACTGACCGCCTGCATCGATCGACAACAACTGACCAGTGACATCGGAGTAGCGATAGAGCTGCAAGCGACCAGCGCGATCCTCGGTGCGTTCGATGCGCGACCCGTCCCACGAAACACTTTCGGTCGTTCCATCGGCGTAGCTGCGACTGAGCGGTCGTCCCAGCTTGTCGACCACCGAGCTCGTCGCTTCGCCAGCAGGATCGCGGTACTCGCTCTGCGCGCCGCTGGCGTCGTATCGATACTCATTCTTCGCCCCGCCCGGCAGCGTTTCGGTTTCGACCGCGCCTCGCGCATCAACCGTCCACTGCGTATCGGCGCGATTCGGCGTATTCGCTTTCGTGATGTTGCCGAATGAGTCGTATGTTTGATTCCACTGCAGCGGTCCGATCTTCTGCTGCGTCACATCACCAGCGATGTTGTGTTGCAGCGAGGTCTCGTAACGCGCGTTGCGTTCCCTCGAGTAGATGATGCCCGGCACATCGAGGTTCGCCGTGATCTCCGACGAGACGATCGCCTCGGATGTCGATCCGGTCGCGGTCTTGCGTGCGCGACCCGCGAGATCGAACTCGATGGTCGATTCGCGATTGCCGGTCGTGCTGCGCGTCCCGCGTCCCGCGCCGTCCCACTTCGCGTCGGTCACGCGCCACGTGTCGCCATTCGTGCGCGTACGCGTACGTTCGAGTCGGCCCTGATCCGTGTACTCGAATGCCGTCTCGGCGAAGATCTCGCCGAACTCGCGGCCGCGGCGCGTGATGCGTTCCGGCAGGCCGAGGTCGTTGTATTCGGTTTCGGTGGTCGTGCCGTCCGTCTCGCGCGAGGCGATCGCGCGGCCGTGCACATCGAAGGCCGTTGCGGTCGCGCTATGCGTGTCGGTTGCGAAGACGCGATTGCCCGCGAAGTCGTATGCGTATTCGGCCCTGATCGACGTCTGTGCGCCGGTGAGTGTTTCGCTTTCCTTCACGCGCCCGAGGCGATCGAGTGTCGACGTTGTGAATGCGCCGCCTGACGAGCGCGTGACGAGCTGTCGTTGCGCGAGCTTGTATTCGGTGGTCGACGTTGCGGTGCCGACCGTGGCGATCCCGTTCGTTTCGACACTCGTCTGTCGTCCGAGTTCGTCGTACTCGTAGGTCGTCGTGACCCAGCCGCCGCTCTTGTCTTCGCGCACGAGCTTCACGCGGCCATTCGCGTCGTACTCGATCTCGCGATCGAGATCGAGATCACCCGAACCGGACGTGTGCACGCGAATCGGACGATCCCACGCATCGAGATCCGTTGTCGTCGTGCTGCGCGGCGCGATTTCTTTGGTCTTCGTTTCGCTGACGTATTCGAATGACGTCTGCAGCGCGAACTCGCCGCCGGGCGTGACCGACTTCGTGAGGCCACGCGCATGC
>JBQCJC010000708.1:0-2471 GCA_051953135.1 Thermoanaerobaculia bacterium
TGCGCTCATGGGCCCCAACCTCTCCCCCCACCGCCCGTGAATCAAATGTAAGATCGACATCGGCGAAAACGAAGAGCGGCCGACCGACCGCATCCCCGGATTCGTCGAAACGATCAAGTCGATGATTCCGTCGCTCGTCGAACATCGCTGCTCCGAAGGCGTGCGCGGCGGATTCTTCAGCAGACTCGAGAGCGGCACATGGCTCGGCCATGTCACGGAACACATCGCTCTCGAAATTCAGGGACTCGCCGGAATCGACGTCGGCTTCGGCCGCGCACGCTCCGGCGGCGGCCCCGGCGTCTACAACGTCGTCTACGAATGTGAAGAACGTGAGACCGGCATCATGGCCGGCGAGATCGCGATGGAACTCATCGAGACTCTCATCGCCGGCGAGCCGTTTCCGTTCGCCGAAAAGATCGCAGCACTGCGTCGCACGTACGAACGCAATGCGTTAGGCCCGTCCACACGCGCGATCGTCGACGCGGCCGTCAAACGCAACATCCCGTTCATTCGCCTCGACGATCTCAATCTCGTGCAACTCGGCTACGGCGCGAACGCGAAGAAGATCCAGGCCACGATCGCCTCCACCACGCACTACCTCGGCGTCGATATCGCCGGCGACAAAGACAAAACCAAAGCGATCCTCGGATTTCATGGCGTTCCCGTTCCGCAAGGCGATGTCACGAAACACCTCGACCGCGCCATTCACATCGCGAATGAGATCGGCTGGCCTGTCGTCGTCAAACCGCTCGATGCCTCGCAAGGCCGCGGCATCGTCACCGACATTCGCAACGAAGACGAACTGCGCATTGCCTTCGAAGACGCGAAACGCTATCGCAACAGCGTCGTCATCGAACGTCATCTGCAAGGCCGCGACTTTCGACTGCTCGTCATCAATCACAAATTCATCGCCGCCGCGGAACGCGTTCCCGCGCACGTCATCGGCGATGGCCGTCAAACGATTCGCGAGCTCGTTTCGATTGCGAACGAAGATCCGCGTCGCGGCGACGGACACGAGAAAGTCCTCACGAAAATCGCCATCGACTCCGCCACCGAGCGATTGCTTTCGCTGCGCGGCATGTCGCTCGATACGATTCCCGCGAACGGTCAGCTCGTCGTTCTAAAAACCACCGCGAATCTCTCGACCGGTGGAACGTCGATCGACGTCACCGATCGCGTGCATCCCGCGAACATCGAGCTCGCCGAACGCATCGCCTGTCTCGTCGATCTCGACATCGCCGGCATCGACGTCGTCGCATCCTCGATCGAAACACCGATCCTCGAAAACGGCGGCGGCATCGTCGAAGTCAACGCCGCGCCGGGATTCCGCATGCACCTCGCGCCGACGATCGGCAAACCGCGTCCCGTCGGCGAAGCGGTTGTCGACATGCTCTTCCCTCCCGGTACCGAGTCGCGCATTCCGATCATCACCATCACCGGCACCAACGGCAAAACCACCACCGCGCGGTTGTGCGCGCACATCGCGAAGATGTCGGGGAAAAAAGTCGGCCTCACGACGAGCGATGGCATCTACATCGGCAACACGCTCGTGCAGAAAGGCGACACGACCGGACCGACGTCCGCGCAAGTCGTGTTGCGCGATCCGCTCGTGAACTTCGCCGTGCTCGAAACCGCGCGCGGCGGGATTCTGCGCGCCGGTGTCGCGTACGACTGGTCGAACGCCGCCGTCGTCACGAACATCGCGGAAGATCATCTCGGATTGAAAGACATTCACACGCTCGACGATCTCGCGCGCGTGAAAGCCGTGACCGTCGAGCGCGTGCTGCCGCAGGGCTACGCGATTCTCAACGCCGAAGACGACATGACGCCGGTCATTCGCCAGCAGGCCGACTCGCGCATCGCATTCTTTTCGCTCGATGCAGAGAATCCAACCTTCCGCGAGCACGTCACGAACGACGGCCTCGGCGCAACGATCGAGAACGGCTGGCTGATGCTCTACGAAAACGGCCTTCGCGTTCCGCTCTGCGAGGAACAACAAGTCCCGATCACGTTCGGCGGCAAGGCGCGCTTCAACACCGCGAACGCACTGGCCGCGGTGCTCGCGACGTACGCGACCGACATTCCGGTCAGCGCGATCGTGTCGGGATTGCAGTCGTTCTTCCAATCCGTAACGACGACGCCGGGACGTTTGAACATCCTCGAGTTCGACGGCTTTCGCGTGATGATCGACTACGCGCACAACGCGCACGGTCTGCGCGCAATGAGCGAGCTCGCCGGCGCATTGCGCCGCGGCCGTCTCATCTGCGTCCTCGGCTTACCAGGAGATCGTCGCGACATCGACATCATCGAAGCCTCGCGCATCGTCGGACAGCATTTCGATCGCGTTATCATTCGCGAGGACTTCGATCTTCGCGGCCGCGCGAAAGGCGAAACCGCGCGGCTCATTCGCGAAGGACTGCGCGCGGGCGGACTGCGCGACGACGCGATCATCGAACGTCCTGACGAAGCGG
>JBQCJC010000709.1:0-6427 GCA_051953135.1 Thermoanaerobaculia bacterium
TTAGCCGCCGAATTGTTGATTGACCGGCGGCCTAAGAGCCCGCCGCTCCACTTTTCCGTGCAACGTGGCACACGCCCCATCGTATGAAACTCCTGCACAATGACATCCTCCATGACCGAACGTCTGCGCTGGATCGCCGAGCGGGCAACCACAGCCGTGTTGCTCGTCGCTGCACTCGCATTGCTCGTCATGCCGCGCGCGGTCGAGCAGCTCACCGGCGTGCGCGAATCGCCAAAGCTCAGCGCGCCTGACAACCTCCCGCCGCTCTCGAAAGAAGACGCGACGCCGTTCTTCGCCTCGCGCAATCAGCTCGAGATTCGTGTGCCCGAAGCCACGACCCTGCGACAGTTCCTCGATCGCAATCGACTCAACAAGCCGTACCACCGCCAGCAGATCGTCGAACAACTCGGCAACGCCAGTCCCGCTACCCCGATCGCCGCCGGAACGATCTTTCGTTTGTCGCTCACGCCCGTCGCCGTGGATGTGCCTGGTGCGCGGCCGCAGGAACACGAAGAACACGAAGAGCACGACGAGCACGAAGAAGACGAGGAATCGGACTGATGCGCTTCCTCTGCAAAGACTGCTGGATCGCACACGACGAAGACACGCTGCTCGCGCGCTGCAAGCGATGCGAGGCCAACACGCGCATCCAGCGATTCGAACCGCTCAGCACGAAACGCGGACGCGGCATCGCGCGCGGACCGCTCGTTTGCAAGCTACACGCGAACGAGCCACTCGACATCTACTGCGGTGAATGCGAGCGCGATGTTCCGCCGCGCACCATCGTCGGCGATCGCAGCGTCATCGCCATCCTCGGCGACACCGCATCGGGCAAGACCTCGTACCTCTGGATCCTCAGCGAACAACTGCGTCGCGGTCACGACGGCATCTTCATTCGCCAGGGACTCGGCGATTCCGACGAGCAGATCGCGAAAGCCGCGCGCATGATCTTCGATCGCGGCCGCATGTCCGCGACCGAACCGACCGACGCCGACGTGCGCAACTACGCATGGGAGCTCGCCCTCGGCGATCGCGGCACGACTGTCATCGCCTTTCACGATGCGGCGGGCGAAGTGTGGAACGAGCTCGCCGGACTCTCGCGCACGACCTACGATCGCTTCTACCGCTACCTCGATCTCGTCGGCAGTTTGATGTTCGCGATCGACGGCGCGCACGTCGCCGCGTCGCTCGAAGCGGAAGAACGCAAAGGCATCGTGCCGCCGCAAACGCGCAAGGCGCAGACGAACGAGCTCGACATCGTGGACGCCGTCGCACGACGATTTCGCGCGCGCGGTGAGCGCGTGCCGATCGTCGCCGTCATCACCAAAGCCGACATGCTGTGGGATCGCGAGGAGTTCGCCGCGTTTCGCGAAGACAGCGGCGCGGACGCGGAGACGATCGGCAAGTCCGTGCGCGAGTTGCTCATCAAGTCCGGACGCGTTGCGCTCGTGCGCGCGCTCGAAGAAACATTCGCGCCGGTCACGTACTTCGCGATCTCCGCATTCGGCCACGTGATCAGCGAGCCGTTGCGCATCGAAGACGTACGTCCCGCGCGCGTCGCCGACCCACTGCTCGCCCTGCTCGGCAATCTCGTGACGCGGATGTGATCGATGCCCGAAGCCGAGATTCTGCATCGCCTCTACACGAACGCAGCAGAAGACGGCGCGCATGCGGCCGCACGCGGACGCATCGTCGAAGTCGATCGCGATGCAGCGCAAGTTCTGTCGAAAGCCGTGCTGCGTTCGCTCGATGACCTGCTCGCGAAGACCTCGCCCTCGACGACGCAAACCGGCTGGGTCGTGCGGCGCTTCGTCGATGCGAACAAAACGTATGGATGCGTGATCGCGTCGCACGGCGATCTCGTCAAAGCCGCGGAGGATCGCGATGGCGTGCTCAATCACGCACGGCTCGTTGCGATCGATGGACCTTCGTTCGATGTCTCCGCGCTGATCGAGCTCGCGCACGAATTTCCGGAAGCCGATGTGTGTGCGACACCCGAAGGGCGACGCTTGCGCGCGTACGTCGATGCGGTGAGCAGCGAGACGACGACGCTCGTGCGACCCGTGACCATCGGCGAATTGCAGGATGCGCCATTGCTGCACGAGATGCTGCTCGCATCGATCGCGACGCTGCATCACACGCGCTTCGCGATGAAGATCGCGAACGCGAACATCGACGATCTCGCGCGTGCCTGGGCCGCGTTGCCACTCGCGTTGCAAACGCAAAGTTCGTGGGCGATCGGGGTGAAGGACGGATGCCCGGTCAACGCACTCGTCTCGCCGACGGACGGCACATCGCCGTCGCAACTCGGCTCCGGTGTGCTGAACGATTGCATCAAAAACTACGTGCGGCTCGTGCAGCAGGCGCCCGAAACCGTGAGCGCCATGCTCGCGAATCCCGCGCTGCGCGATGCGACGGCGTTCGCCGAAGCGGTGCGCAAATCCGCGGTCGCACCCGAATTGAAATCCGTCATCGGAAAGGAAGAGATGTCGAAGAAACCGCGCAACGACTCGTGGCAGCCGCTCGACGACGACTCGCGTTCGGAAGTGAACCGGCAACTGAAAGCCGCGGCCGAACTGCTGCGCCGCGAGACCGACGATCGCCTGCGAACGTTCGAAGAGAAGATGCGTTCGCAATCGCAGTCGCAGCAACAGCGCAATGCATTGCTGCCGGTGTGGATCGCCATCGTCGTGCTGCTGCTCGCGATCGCGTTCCTCGGCTACCGCTCCTTCGTGCAGCCACGCACGATCAGCATCGACCGTCCCGCACCGATCACGCGTGAAGAACCACGCGATCGCGACGAAGAAACATCAACACCGGACGAGCCCGAAACACCATCGATCTCTCCATCGCGGCAAGCGATCGCGCGCGCGGAGACATCGAATCAGTGGGCGGACGAATTCAAAGCGCTCATCGACAACGATTCACAGTCGGTCGCGAGGTTGATCGATGACGCCGCGCGCGAATCGAACAGCGAGGCGCTCGCGAACTACGCGCAACGCATCGCCAACACCGAAGACCTCGGCGTCAACGGACGCGATCAACTCCGCGCGCTGCTCATCGATGCGCTCGCGATGCAGTTCGATCCGAAAGTGAAAGTCGACGGCAAACTCGCCGACGTCGATCTCGCCGCGCTGAAGAAGCGCTAGGGCGTCACGAGCAACAGCAACGACCCGACATCGAAAGCGTTGCAGAGCGAGCTCCTTCTCCGCTGGATCGCGGAGCGCGAACGATGACCCTGCACCGCATCGAGCACGCGATCGTCATGGACACGGACGATGTTCCGGGCCGCGGCGGCTACGCCGTGGTCGGCATTTCGCCGCGCGTGTCTCCCGCGGAGCGTTCGTTCATCGCCAGCAACTTCGGCATCAGCGATTACCTGCACGATCCGAAAACCGAGAACCGTATCTTCTACAGCACCTTTCGCATTCCGGGCAGCGAGCGCCGCGCATTCGTGCGCCGCTTCGCGCGCGGCAACGAACTGCGCCGCAACAACACGCAGCGAAGACTGGTCGTGCACACGCTGCTGCTCGACGAGAACGTGTGGAGCGAATTGCACGCGTTGCCGTGGCTGCTTCTGAACGCGAGCATCCGGCTCGAAGGCGCGACGCAATGGAATCGCCTGCGCGCCGAATCGCCATGGATCGATGACGGCTCGACGCTGCCCGCGCTCGAATGGGACAGCGACGATGGCGCGACGTCGAACGCGTGGAAGCGCGTCACCGATCGCCTCGCGCTCATTCAGCACGGCGAGCCGAACGAACTGCTCGCGCGCATGATCACCGCGCTTTCGCAACGTGCTCGCGTTGCGTTGCCGCAGGACATGGGATGGGAGTGGGCGACGATGCTCGCGTGGTCGATGCTGCCGCGCCGCGATCGCGACGAGCTCGCGTGGACGCAGCATGACTCGATGAATCTTTCCGGCATCGCGTTCGCGCTTGCGAACGTGCCGGGCGGTGAGTTCGATCCGTCGCACGTGCAGCCCGCGGCGTTTGCGCACGAGCTCGTGCAGATGAACGTCGCCAGCGATGCATCGTGGCTCGATCTGCAACGCCGCACGAACGCGCACGCGCTCAGCATTCGCAACGCGAGCGATCTGCATGAATGGGGACGATGGCGCAACGCGCTGCTCGAACTGCAACGTCACATCGATGACGCGAATGTTGTCGAGCGCATGACCGCGCTCGCGCGCGCCGCGAAGAATCCGCGCGCCGGCTGGATCGATGCCGAAGAAGTGCTGCGGCTGATCTGGACGCACGTGAACAGCGAAGTCGCGGCGACGCAGTGGGGCCAGCGATTGCGCGAGAGCGGTCTCGCGAAGATCGTCTTCTCCGCGATTCCTTCGAAATCATGGCTCAGCGACGCGGCGAAAAGCGTCGGCGCCGATCCGCTGCTCTGGTTCTTTCTCAGTGGCGGCGGCGAAGACGAATCGTCGAGCGGTACGCGCGCCGCGCTCGCGGAGTGGATCGTCGATACGCGTCCACGGATCTCCGCGGAACGCATCGCGCAACTCGCGTATCTCCTCGCGAAAGACTACGCGCCGCAGTTGAAAGCGCTCGTCGAAGTGCTGCTCGATGCGCGCGATGGGCTGACCGCGCTCACGCGTGCGCTCGATCGTCACGCCAGCGGCGACGTGCAACTGCTGCACACTGCCGTGCCGAGTCTCGTGAATCGTCCGTCGGCGAACACGCTCACGTTTCTGCGCACTGTGTTCGTGCCGCGCTTCGATCCGAAACGCATCGACGTCGCGCTCGCGCGTGCGATCGCATCTGCTCTGCGCGAAGACTCCGATGCGCTCGCGACGTTTCTCAAACGACTGCCGACCGAGGTCGCCGGCCCGGTCGCGACCGGTCTCGCGCAAACCGGAGAGCCCGCGAGCGTGTGGCTCGACGTGTTGCTGCGCCTGGCTCGTCCGATCGATGAAACGAACGACACGAATGCCGCGCGCGACTTCGCGGAAATGATTCGCGCGCTCGGCGTACGCAATCAGCAACTCGACGGCGCGATGCCGCTGCTCGTCGACTTCATTCGCGGCAATCCGCGCGCCCGCGAAGCGATTCGCGCGATCGTGCTGATGCTGCGTCCGGTGTGGAACACGGACTCGCGTTTCGCGCGCGCGTTGATCTCACTGCTGAAACGTGCGCCGAATGTCATCGCGTGGGAAGAAGTCGTCGTCGCGTATGCGAACGATGCGCGCGATGATGTCTCGGAGCTCGCAGCGGAATGGTGGATGCTCGTCGATCCCGCCGTCGCGACACAGAGCGCGGCACTCATCGATCTCGTGCACGGTGAGCCGCGACTGCGACTCGTGTCGTACTGGAAGGATCGCGTCAAAGATCTGAAGCCGTCGATGGCGACGGACAAGCTGCTCGCGCTCGTGCAGCACACGTCGAAGTCGTACGACGTCGAGCGCGATCTCGCGGTGCGTGAGATCAAACTCGGCACCGCGAACGCGCAGACGTTGAATCGACTCGAAGCGGCACTGTTTCGCATTCACGGACCGAGCGGCACACGCCAGTTCCTCACCGAGCTCGATGCATTCCTCGGCGAGGACAACTCCACGCGCGCAACGCGCGCGTTGCAGTTGCTGGCGTCTGACGATTGCCATCCGTCCGTGAAGGTGGCGTTGCTGCAGTCCGTGCTTCCGGACGTGCTGCGATCCCTCCGCGGACGCGATTGGGATGACGTTCGCAAGCAGACGCGCGATGAGGAGTTGCTCAGCGTTGGCGTGGTGCCGCGGCTCGCGTATGCAGTGGGCGCCCGAGCGAGCGGCAGGACGATCGGTGAATTCGAAGCGGTGTGGAAACGCAGTGGTCGCAACGACGCGCTCGATGCGCTGCAGGCCGGCCGCGCCACGCGCGGACCGTTGCAGTGGCTGGCGCGCAGGATGAGGATCGCGAATGCCCCGATACAAATGTGAGAACTGCAACGAGCTGCGCGATGCAGCCGTTTGTCCGAAATGCGGTGCCGACACGCACGTGCTCGATGACGCTGCGCTCGACGATCTCGTGTCCCGCGTGAGTCAGCAGGCCGCGGCCGCGGAAGCGCCGAAGCCGAAACCGATCGCGCCGGTGATCGAGATGCCGCGACCGATGCCGCCGCCACCGCCGCCGATGAGTTCGTCGACGCACATCGTCGGTCTCGATGAATTCCATGCGCTGCTCGATCGCGGTACGGAGGCGGTGATCATTTGCGGCGACTCCAAAGCCGGCAAGTCCCACATCGCTGCCGGATACATTCGCGCGAACGCGTTGTATCGCGGTGAATCACAGAACGTGACGCTGCGAACCACGATCAAGGACGATACGTTCGGCGCCACGAATCCCGGCGAGATCTGGTACCAGGTCATCAACGCGCGTCGTGCGTTTCTCGATCCCTCCGGTGAATTCTTCAGCAGGCTCTCGCCGGACAATCGGCAGAAGCTGAG
>JBQCJC010000710.1:0-3634 GCA_051953135.1 Thermoanaerobaculia bacterium
GGACTCGTCGTCGGACGCGCGCTGCTCATGCCCGGCGCACTCTCGCGCGGCGCGGCACTGCGGCGCGTGCTGCCGAGCGTGTGGCGCATGATGCTCGGCACGATGCTCACGCTCGTCTGCGCGGGTCTCATCGAAGGCTCGTTCTCGCAGTTCTCCGCGAAGACGATTCCGTACGAGCTCAAGATCTTCGTGGCCATCACACTCTTCCTCGGATTGATGCTCTATCTCTTCCTGCGTCGAGTTGGCGGAGAGTCGCTCGAATGAAAGAGCTCGAGATCATCACGCCGGAGCACGTGCACATTCGCCTCGAGCCCGCGGGTGTCGGCAGCCGGTTTCTCGCGATTTTTCTCGATTTTCTGATCGTCAGCGCGATCTCCGCCGCGGCATCGACGGCGTTCGTGTTGATTCTCCCCCGCGGCATCGCCGCCGCGGTGATCATCACCTTCACGTTCCTCCTGCAGTGGGGATGGCACGTCGTGTGGGAAGTGAAGTTTCAGGGCCGCACGCCGGGCAAGCGCGCATTGAAGCTCCGCGTGATCGACGCGCGCGGCCTTCCTGTTTCACTGCATCAATCACTCGTGCGCAACATCGTGCGCATTCTCGATTCGATGCCGGCGTTCTACGGCGTCGGTGCGATCGCGATGCTCACGAACAACGCGCGACGCCGTTTCGGCGACATCGTCGCGGACACGCTCGTCGTGCGCGATGCGCAAACGCTCTCGTATCAGGGCACGCTCGCCGCCGAGCGTCGTCACAACAGTCTTCGTACTCCGCGCGTGCTGCGACTCATTCGTCATCGCATCAGCCTCGAGGAGCGTGAGTTCCTGCTCGCGCTCTGCATCCGCGCCGATCGCATGACACCCGCCGCGCGCTACGACCTCATGGAAGAGGTGGCGAAGACATATCGCGCGAAACTCGATCTCGAAGCGGATCAAATCAGTGGCGAGAATCTAGTACGCGACCTCACCGCGGTTCTCTTCAATCCGCATGAAGATGCTGCACGTTCGCGCGCTGCCGTAAGGTAGGATGTCGGGCGTCCAAACTCCAATACGAGGTGATTCGATGCTTTGCCGTAACCACGTCGACGTGTCGGAAGGCGTACGCCGCTGCTCGCGCTGCGGAGCCACATTCTGCCGCGATTGTCTCGTCGACATTCAGGGGCTTCCCTACTGCGCCACCTGCAAAACCGAGCAGTTGATGGATGTCCGCTCGGGCGTCGACATGACCGTGTTGAACTACGCGGGCGTCGGCAAACGATTCGCGGCGATCTTCATCGACGGCCTGATCGTGATCATGCCGCTGTATCTCATCTTCCTCGCCGCGGTGATGATTCCGTCGTCGCAGGGCGGCGAGCCGAACTGGCTGATTGCGGCACCGGCGTACGCGTTGATGCTCTTCGGCATGCCGGTGTACGAGGCGCTGATGTTCTCGAAGCGCAACGGACAGACGATCGGCAAGAGTGTGATGAAAGTGCGCGTCGTGCGCGCTGACGGCACGCCGCTCACCAACGGTCAATGCTGGGGCCGCGCATTTGGCAAGATGCTCATGAACTGTATCGGCATCCTCGACTATCTGCCGGCGATCTTCACGAAGGAAAAGACCACGCTGCACGACATGATCGCGACGACGCGCGTCGTCGACGCGTATTAATTCATCGATACTTCGCACATGGCCACTCCTGCTCCCGGCGCGATCTACCCCGGCCCGCAATGTCCGCTCTGCAACGTCGCGCTCCCGAACGATGACATCCGTTCGGGAGCGATCATCTGCCAAAGCTGCGGCGGCTCGTTCGAAGCGACGGCGTTCACGCCTCCCGAAAAGAAACTGCGCATCGTCGAAGTGGCGGTGACGGGACCGGAAGGCGCGAACGCATGCGCGAATCACGCGCGCAATGCCGCGGTCACATCGTGCGAGCGCTGCGGTCTGTTCATCTGCTCGCTGTGTGAGATGAACGTCGGCGACGGGCCGATGTGTCCTTCGTGCTTCGAGCGAGCGCGTGCCGAGGAGAAATTGCATGGCGGGGCGGCGGCGGGACGCATTCGCGATTACGCGTCGATGGCGTAGCTGGCCATGGTCTTCGCCATTCTCATCGTCTACATCCTTGGCATCCCGCTCGGCATTCTCGCGATCGTCTACGCGCGCAAAGCAATTCGCCAGCGCCGCGAAATCGGCGACTCCGTGGTCAGCATGTACGTCGTGATGGTGCTCTCCTCGCTGGCCATCCTCGGCGGCATCTCATTCATCACCCTGATGGTGATCGGAGCGATGCAATGAAGACTCCCCCACGCCGCAAACGTATCGGCCGCACGACAACCCTCGGCTCGCGCGAAACGATCTATCAAACCGCCGACGGCATCGAAATCGATTCGGCGGAACAGTTCGAGCTCATTCGCCGCCGCGTGTTGTTCGAAGACGTTCGCCTCGTCACCTTCCATCGCCGCCGCGGTATCGCGTTCCTGCTCGTCACCGGAATCTTCGCAACATTTTTCATCGGCTTCGGCGGGCTCATCGCCAGTATCGGCGGTTCCGAGAGTCTCACCGCGATGGCGATTTTCTTCGCGATGGCGCTGCCGTTCCTGATCGCGTTCTTCATCCGCCTGACATTCGGCGTCGACATCATCACGGTGTTCGGACGCCGCTCGAAAGCCACGATTCGACACGCGATTCGCAAGCAGCGCGCGCGCGAGTTGTACGGCGAGATCTGCGCACGCGCGCGCGCCGCTCAACGCGTGCGGCCTACGTTCCCAGGATCTGCCGCACCACCTCTCCCGGCGGACGTCCCTCTCCCACCGCTCGCACAATAGCGCTGCCGACGACGATCGCGTCGCAGCGCTCGCGTAGCGCGAGGAAATGCTCGTGCTTCGAGATGCCGAAGCCGACGGCGATCGGATGTTTCAACTTCGCGCGCACTTCGTCGAGCCGCGCGATCAAGGCGGGATCGAGATCGCTGCGCGCGCCGGTAACGCCGGTGGTCGAAACGTAGTAGACGAAACCGTCCGAGTTTTTGTCGATGCTCCGGATCCGCGCATCGGTGGATGTCGGGGCAAGCAGAAAGACGGTTCCGAGTCCTTCCGCATGCATGGCCGTGCGGATCTCCACCGCTGCTTCCGGAGGGAGATCCGTGAGCAGCACCGCGTCGATCCCCGCAGCTCTCGCATCGCGCGCGAAGGCTTCGGCGCCGTGGCGAATCACGGGATTGAGATACGAGAACGCGATCAGCGGAATCTCGCTCGTCTCGCGAATTCGCTTCGCGATCGCGAAGATGTCGCG
This sequence comes from Thermoanaerobaculia bacterium, assembly GCA_051953135.1. Lineage (GTDB taxonomy): Bacteria > Acidobacteriota > Thermoanaerobaculia > Gp7-AA8 > Gp7-AA8 > QHVT01. The sequence goes on from JBQCJC010000710.1 coordinate 3,271, forward strand.
CGTCTTCGTGCCGTTCGCGAGCGCGCGCTGCGCGGCCGCCTGAATCGTCGGACCATCGGCGATCGGATCGGAGAACGGGATGCCGAGCTCGATCGCATCGGCACCGGCGTCCTGCAATTCACGCACGATCGAAACCGTGTCGCCATCGCCGCACGTCACGTACGCGATGAGGCCGCAGCGATTTTGTTTTTTCAGAGTTTTGAAAAGCGCGTCGATGCGATTCACTGCGCACCTCCGCGATGCGGAGCGCCGGCGTCGTCGCCGGCTGGCGCGGCGGCGTCCACGCCGCCGTCGTTCGCGATGCCGTCAGGGCGGCGCGACGCCGCCCGGCCCGCCGACGAGACGGCGGCGCTCCGCCACGCTG
>JBQCJC010000711.1:0-2259 GCA_051953135.1 Thermoanaerobaculia bacterium
AAGATCCGGATCGACGGTGATGTCGTAGTCCGCAACGCTGGCTGACACTCGGAACGCGAACGGGCCGAGGTTGCGCATTGAGGCCGCGGCCTCGAGCACGTCGACATCGCGGTCGATCGCGCTTTCGGCTTCGAGGATCTCGGTCAGGTTGCGCTTGTCCACTCCACCGAACGTGATGCTGTCGATGAAGAGCGTGTTGATCAGCGCGCTGCCGGAGAGCTCGCGATGCTCGACGCGGTAGCCTGCCATCACATCGAGCTTCGAAAGAATCGTCGACTCGACGCGCGCACTGCCGCGCCAGGTCTTGTTCTTCGCATCCGACGTGACGAACTCGTTGAGACCGGTGAAGAAACGTCCGAGCGCGAACGAAACGAAGTTGCCGCTTGCGACTTCATCGTCCGTTCCGTCGGCTTCGGCGGAGAAGCGTTGATAGCTGCCGATGAGCTTCGTGTTTTTGGTGACGTCGCCGTTGAGGAAGATCGACGTGAACGGCGTGTCCGCATCGAGTTTGCTCGTGCGAACGATCTGCGACGCGTCGGGATTCGTTCCGAGAATCGGCGCAGTGCCGTTGTTGCCGGCGCGAGCGAGCGAGAGCACTTCGTTGCTCTCGAGGTTGCGCCAGCCTTGCGTGATCGAGCCGTACACCGGGCCGACGTTGAAGCCGGTGCCGATGCGAAGCTCGGTCTCTTTTTCGTCGAGATCCTGATTCAGCAGGAAGTCGTCACCGCCGAGGGTGTAGGTGGTGGAACCGGGGCCTTCGTTTTTGAACTGCGAGTAGCCGATGAACGGCGTGATCTTCGACTCGGGCATGAGCTCGAGATCGACGTCGAACATCGTGCGCTCGCGATCCCACGTGTGCTGGCCGGGAATGATGCCCTGGCTCAGCAGCGGATTCGCGTACGCGGGCAATGCGCTGAACGCGTCCATGCTGCGCCAGCCGACGCGCAGACGATACGTGCCTTCGCGACCGGTCTCGATGCGCAATGCACTCGAAGGACCGACGCCGAGATCCGTTGCGTCGACACGAAGGTAGTCGGTGAAGCGTGTGGACTGCGGTGTGAAAAACGTGAGCGAGCGAACGACGACGCCTTCGCGCTCATCGATTTGCGTGCGATAGAGGTCGTTGTTGCCGCTGATGGAAGTGAAGCGATATCCCGCTTCGATGTCGGTGGTGGCTTGTGCGAAGACGCTGGTCGTCGCTAGCAATGTGATGGCGAGTGCGATCCACGTGAAGTTGTTTTTCATTCGCATGGTCGTCCTCACTTCAAGAGCTGCGGCGAACGGTTGGAGCCGTGAACCGCGACGTGGCACGTGGTGCAGTTCTGATAGCGCGGGAGGCGGAGGTTGTGGAACGACGGCGGCTGCGATCCGAGCGTTTCGGACGTCAGCGGCGTGTGGCATTCCAGGCAGACCTGCGCGACGGTGGCGCGGCGGAGTTGGTTGGGATTCGCGGAGCCGTGCGGATCGTGACAGTTCGCGCAGCCGTTTTCGGCTGCTTCGAGACCGCCGTGGTTGAAGACGAACGGGCCGCGTTTCTCACCGTGGCAGTTGAGGCAGACGGTATCGCCCGACGCGGTGGTGCGAATGTTTTCGCGACCGGGACGCGCGTGCGGATCGTGGCAGGTCGAGCAGACGAGCTGCGCGCCGCCGAGTTTGTGCGTGTACGGTTTGTTGCGGAATGACGCGGCCTGTGTGCCGTGGCAGCTCGCGCACAACTGAAGCTGTGGCTTCGCGACGAGGTGCAGCGGCTCGGCCGGTTTGTGGATGGCGTGGCAGGAGAGGCAATTCACGGCCGGCTGATTCGCATGGGCTCCCATACGATGAGACCGGCGCTCCGTGGTTTTGTTGTGGCACGAAGCGCAGGTGTTCTCTGCGCCGTCGAAACCGCGCGGCACTTTGATGAGCGACTTGTCGCCGCCCGCTTCCATGTGCGCGGTGCCGTTGCCGTGACACGACTCGCAAACCGCGCGCGGTACGGTGCCGCCTTCGGCTTTGCCGCGCGCGTGCGGATTGCTGACGAATTCCTTCGCCTGGTCGTGACAGTCGCCGCACGTCATCCCGGCGTCGGCCGCGGGCTGTTCGGCAGGTGGTGGTTCCTGCGCGAGCAGTCCCGGCGCGAGGCCGAAGACGAGGAGGAGGACGATTCCTCCGATGGCTGTGTGTCTGATCGACATCGTCGTCCCTTTCTACGAGTGCAGCTCGAGGAGGTGAAGGAGAGTGCGGGCACTCTCCTTCACGAGACCCGATTTACCGGGCATG
>JBQCJC010000712.1:0-6417 GCA_051953135.1 Thermoanaerobaculia bacterium
TCATCCTGCAGCAAAACGGCTACAAAGACGTTCACGCTCTCTACGGCGGTTTCGGCTCCTGGGAATCCCTCGGATATCCAATCAAGACCGGGCCGAATTCGTAGCGCGCATCACAGAATGATTGTGCGGTCGCGCATCGACCGCCAATGAATCCTCCGGCACAGTCGCTGCCGGAGGATTCACCTGATGCGCATTCTCATCGTCTACGCCAGCCGCTACGGCGCCACTCGCAGCATTGCCGAACGCATTGCCGATGTCGCCTCGAAACGCGGCGCCGAGACGCAACTCTTCGAGATCAATTCAATCCCGCCTAACGTCGTCCCGTATCTGAGCGACGTCGTCGTGCTCGCGGGCTCTGTGTATTTCGGCAAGCACTCGAAAAAACTCGCGAAATTCGCGGCCGCACAACGCACGAATCTCATGCGCGTGAAAAGCGTATTCGTGTCCGTGAGCGGATCGGCGCGTTCAGCCGCCGGACGTCCTACGGCGGAAGCGAATGCGAATCGCTTCTTATCGCTCACCGGCTGGGCGGCCGATCGCATTGAATATTTCGCGGGCGGCGAGCCGTACACAAAATACGATTTCTTTACCCGCTGGTTCGTACACCGACTTGCTAAGAAAATGGGTCGCACCGTGGATACGTCACGCGATTACGTTTACACGGATTGGGATGCAGTCGATCGTGTTGCCGAGGAATTGGCGACGTGGGGAGATGTTAGGCGGATGAGCGCGATCGTTGGATAACGATTTAGCACAATAAACCGCATCGCGTCACGTGCAGCGACTCAGGATCAACGACGGATGGAGCTACCTGCACGCGACGCGGTCCGAGATTGAGCAGCGTATGTCCTGCCGCTCGTGGCGCTGCTCATCGCGATTTCAGAGGCGGCCATCCATGCGGTAAGTCGAGCATCCGGCGACGTTGCCTCGTAAGATCGCCGGAAGATGGGTAGATGGTACGGATAGGGTTCTTCCATATCTGTAATATGCATGGGTGATTCGTTCCCGCGAGTCTGCGTCCGGATAACTCTAGGCTTCGCGACAGACACGATTGATACTGTTCCTATGCTTGCGCAATTGCGTCGCGTCGTTCCGAAGCCCGTTAAACGGTTGATTCGAGAGTTTCTTGAAAAGCGCCGTGTGGCACGACTCTTCGGACCGCTCGCGGAGATGGTTCCGCGAGCCGAAGATCTTTTCGATGGTCCCAATTCGCTCGAAGAATTCAAGAGCAACGGCGAAGAGTTTCTCGGGATTTATCGCACCGTATGTGACTTGCAGCCATCGGATCATGTTCTCGATGTCGGCAGCGGAATCGGAAGGAAAACGATTCCGCTCACGCAATATCTCGATTCCACGGCGCGCTACGAAGGAATTGACGTAAGTCTCAAAGGCGTCGATTGGTGCAACCGGAAAATTACCCCGCGTTATCCGAATTTCAAGTTCCGGTGGGTCGATGCGCACAATCGTCTGTACAACCCCACTGGATCCGTTGCCGCAAACGAATATCGATTTCCGTTTGAGGATCGCGCGTTTACGTTCGTCACTGTGCAATCGGTGTTTACGCACATGTTGCGCGATGACGTCGAGCATTATTTATCCGAGATCACGCGAGTTCTTACGCGCGGCCGCTGCCTCATTTCGTTCTTTCTCTTGAACGACGAGTCACGAACGGGCATCGCTACCGGAACGAGCACTCTGCCGTTTCTGGCCGAACGTGATGGATGGTCCAGCATCTCGACGGAGACGCCTGAGGATGCAGTGGCTCATGACGAATCGATCGTGCGGAAACTGTTTGCGAACGCAGGCTTGAAGATCGCACGGGTTTATCCGGGCTCCTGGTGTGGGCGAACGGGTACACTGAGTTATCAGGATCTCGTCCTGGCAACGAAAGAGTCATGAAATTTTTCATCGTCGACGTCTTCGCTGAACGCAAATACCAGGGAAATCCACTCGCCGTGTTCGTGCACGATCGCGAGCTCAACCCGGACGAAATGCAGACCATCGCGAAGGAGGTGCATTTCTCCGAGTGCACATTCGTGCGGCCGCAACTGCGAGACGGTGGATTTGACGTCCGCATCTTCACTCCCGACATGGAAGTGCCGTTCGCCGGTCATCCCACCCTCGGAACCGCCTACGTCATTCGCGAGCTGCTTGGGTGGAGCAAGAGCGATCGCATCGTGCTCAATGAAGGCGTGGGACAAATCCCCGTCGCATTCGCGGACGGCAAACTCACAATGGAGCAGAAGCCGCCGCGTTTCGATGCGCCGTTGACGGATACGCGTGCGATTGCCGAAATCCTCACCATCGCGCTCGATGATCTCGACGATCGATTTCCCATTCAAAACGTCTCGACCGGATTACCGTCCGTCATCGTCCCGCTGCGATCCCTCGATGCCGTGCGCCGTTGTGTGATTCGCCGCCACTTCTATGCGCAATTTCTCGCCGAGCAGGTGAAAGCCGCGCTGCTCGTGTTCACCACCGAAACCGTCGATGCGAACAATGACGTCCATGTTCGCGTCTTTGTTGACGACGAAGGCTTTTTCGAGGATCCGGCAACAGGCAGCGCGAACGGCAATCTCGCCGCGTATCTCGTCCAGCATCGATATTTCGGCAAGGCACAGATCGAGTATCGCGTCGAACAGGGCTACGAAATGGGACGCCGGTCTTTATTGCACGTCGCCGCCGAAGAGCGCGATGGCGCATTTGTGATTCGCGTCGGTGGACGCGTACTTCCCGTCGCGGAAGGTGAGTGGTTGTAGTGGCGTGGTCGCGGCGCGTTCAGAGTCTGTTTGTGATTCTGATCGTCGCCGGCGTTGTCAGCTGTATCAGGCCGCCATTTCCGCAGCAGATGTTTCTGCAGCACATTCCCACCGTCGTCGCACTGATCCTTCTGAGCATCGCCGCATCACGACACGAATTGACCGACGGCGCGATCACCTGCGTGGCGATCTTTCTCCTGCTGCACATCCTCGGCGCGCGCTACATCTACTCGTATGTGCCGTATGACGACTGGTCGCGCGCGTTGCTTGGCGTCAACCTCACTGAGTATTTCGGATTTCGCCGCAATCACTACGATCGCGTCGTTCATTTTGCATTCGGACTGCTTGCCGTACGCCCCGCGTTCGAGATCCTGACGAAGCGATTTCGCGTTCCTCGCGGATTCGCGCTGTACGCCAGCGTCGAGTTCGTTCTCGCATTCAGCCTTCTGTACGAATTGTTCGAGTGGGCGCTGACGATGGTGCTCTCGCCGGCGGACGCGGGTGCATACAACGGCGAGCAGGGCGACATATGGGATGCGCATCGCGACATGCTCGGCGCGTTCATCGGCGCATTCCTCGCGGCCGGTGCAATGAAACTCTCGCGAGCCGCGTTCACCTCGCCGCAAGGGGAGTAGCCCAGCCGCGGAGACAAGCGGCCTCGCGGAGATCGACATACTGGTGCCACGGCACCCGATCCGCAGGCAGCGCTCGAGAGAGCACTGAGAGCCAGACCTTCAACTACGCCGGAATCGGCGCGGTTGAAGGTCTGGCTCTTTTGTTTTTGCGGCGGCTCGCATGAAAGGAAACCATGACTGCTTTCTGGATCTCGCTGCTGTTCGTCGCCATCGCCGAGATGGGCGACAAAACCCAGCTCGTCGCGCTCGCATTTGCCACGCGCTACAACGCGCGCGTCGTGCTCGCCGGAGTCTTCGTCGCGACGCTGGCCGTGCATCTTTTCTCCGTGCTCATCGGCGAGGCCGCGGGCATGGCTCTGCCGGTGTTCTGGATCAATCTCATCGCCGGTATTTCGTTCCTCGTGTTCGGCGCGTGGACGCTGCGCGGCGACGAGCTCGATGAAGAGAAGGAAATGCGCTCGCGGCGCTTCGGACCGTTCCTCACCGTCGCCGTCACGTTCTTTCTCGCGGAGCTCGGCGACAAGACGATGCTCGCCACGATCACGATTGCCAGTCAGCAGCGCAGCTTCGTTCCGGTGTGGCTCGGCAGCACGGCCGGCATGGTCATCGCGGACGGACTGGCGATCATCGTCGGCAAGGTGATGGGCAAGCGGATTCCGGAGCGAATCGTGTAGATCGTCGCCGCATTCGTGTTCTTCGCCGCGGGGCTGTGGACACTCATCGCCGCATTCCGTTCCATGTGACAGTCGTCACGCATGTACGTGGCGTGACGACATCGACGGAACGTTTCGTGTTGCCCGATCATGTCGTTGCGATTGAGATTTAATCTCAACTGAGATATGAGGAGCCCTGCATGCGTTCTGTACTGATTTTCGTTCTCACTCTGGCTCTCGCCGTGCCCGCCCTGGCCGGCGCGCCGCTTCAGGGAAGCGTCGTCGACGCCTCTGGCGGCGCGATCGCGGGCGCGCAGGTCGTCCTGCACAACGGATCGGGCCGCAGCGTCATCACCGATGCGCGCGGCCGCTTTGCATTCGACGAAGCGGCGGACAAGGAATCGATCCTCGTCATCGCCAACGGCTTCGCGCCGATCACGATCGACGTCGCCGCCTCGCGCGAGGTGCGTATCGTGCTCGAAACGGAAGCGCTCAGCGACGAGATCACCGTCCTCGGGCCTCCGTACATTCCGACGCGCAACGCCGCCGCAATCAAAACCGACACGCCGTTGCGCGACACACCGCAAGCCGTTTCCGTGATCACGCGCGAAGTGATCGCACAGCAGTCGATGCAAAGCGTCGGCGATGTCGTGCGCTACGTGCCGGGTGTCGGCATCGCGCAAGGCGAGGGCAATCGCGACACGCCCGTCTTCCGCGGCAACAGCACCACCGCCGATTTCTTCGTCGATGGCATTCGCGATGACGTGCAGTACTTCCGCGATCTCTACAACGTCGAGCGCGTCGAAGCATTGAAAGGTCCGAACGCGATGATGTTTGGTCGCGGCGGCGTCGGCGGCGTGCTGAATCGCGTCTCGCGTCAGGCGGACTGGACTCCGACGCGCGAGCTCACGCTGCAGGGCGGCTCGTGGGGCAATCGCCGCGTCAGCGCCGATGTCGGCCAGCTCGTCACGAGCAACATCGCGGCGCGCGTCACGGGCGTCTATCAGGAATCGGAATCGTTTCGCGAAGGGGCGAAGCTCGATCGTTACGGGTTCAATCCGACTTTCGCATTCGCACTGAGCTCGAACACGACACTGCGCGCGGGCTTCGAACATTTCCGCGATGAGCGCACGGCGGATCGGGGCATTTCTTCGTTCAATGGCCGTCCGGTCAAGACGGATCGGGAAACGTTTTTCGGGAATGCGGATTTGAGCAATGCCGAGGCGACGGTCAATGTGTTGACTTCATCGGTGGAGCATCGCTTCCAGCCTGGTGTCACATTGCGCAGCAAGCTGTCTTATGGCAGCTACGACAAGTTCTATCAGAACGTCTTTCCTGGTGCGGTCGATTCGACGGGACGCAACGTCGCGCTCTCCGCGTACAACAACGCCACACAACGCGACAACGCATTCAGCCAGACCGACCTCGTCGTGACGAAAGCAGGACATACGATCCTCGCCGGCGTCGAACTCGGACGTCAGGTCACCGACAACTATCGCGAAACGGGCTACTTCGGCGCGAACAGCACGACCAGCATTCTCGTTCCGCTGATCAATCCCACGACGACCTCACCGGTCGCGTTCCGCCAAAGCGCGACCGATGCGGATAATCACGGTGTCGCTACGGTCGCGGGGATTTACGTTCAGGATCAATACTCGATTACGAAGCACGTGCAGGTCATCGGCGGTTTGCGCTATGACCGCTTCGCGGTCGATCTGCACAACAACCGCACGAACACCGATTTCGAAAGCACCGACGGTCTCGTCTCGCCGCGCCTCGGCATCGTCTACAAACCGATCGAGCCGGTTTCGATTTACACGAGCTACAGCCTCTCGTATCAGCCCCGCGCCGGCGAACAGCTCGCGTCACTGAGTGTGACCAATCAGGCGCTTGATCCCGAACAGTTCACGAACTACGAGGTCGGCGCGAAGTGGGAAGGCAAATCGATCGAGCTTGCAGCCGCGATTTATCGTCTCGATCGCAGCAACGTCGCGGTTGCGGATCCGACCAATCCCACGGTGATGCAACTCGTCGATGGACAGCGCAGTGAAGGCTTCGAGTTGAGCGCCACCGGCAACCTCACGCGAGCGTGGAGCATCGTTGGCGCATACGCGTACCAGAACGGCGAGATTCTGCAATCACTCTCTACAACCGCACGCTCGGGCGCGCGTCTCGCGCAGTTGCCGAAACATTCGATTTCTCTGTGGAACAAGGTCGATCTCTCCCAAACCTGGGGTCTCGGTCTCGGCATCGTTCATCGTGACGAGATCTTCACCTCGACGGACAACACCGTTACGCTGCCGGCATTCACACGCGTCGACGCGGCGGTCTTCTACAGCTTCGGCCCGCATTTGCGCGCGCAACTCAATG
>JBQCJC010000713.1:0-7583 GCA_051953135.1 Thermoanaerobaculia bacterium
GTCTCGTCAGAGGTCGTGAGCGCGTGGTCTGTCTCGGATGCCACAAAGCGATCAAGGATCAGATGACTGGCGCGGTGTCGATCCATCCGGTGAAAGCTGGTGGCGGTCGATGCACGATCTGCCACGAACCACACAATTCGAAATCGCCGAAGTTGTTGCGAGGCGACGTCAATAGCGTTTGCGGGTCGTGCCACAAGGGCCATTCGCAATTCGGACACCCCGTCGGGTCGAATGTCATGGATCCCCGCACAGGCAAGGGCATGACGTGCTTGTCGTGTCACTTCACGCACGCGTCACAGCAGCGCGCGTTGTTGCGAGCGGATTCGCAGCGCGCACTGTGCATTGAGTGTCACGAAGCGACGGACGCGATGAAGGCCGTTGGTGCCGGAGGCGCACCGCGGTGAGACGACTGCTCTTAGCGACGGCAGCGCTGTTCGCGGCGCTGCCGTTGCTTGCGCAGATCGCGGAGGAGCGCGAGATCCGCGTCGATTCGCGCATCCTCGAAGTGTTCAATCAGCACCTTTATTTAGGCGGATTGCAAGGTCCGCGCGGTCTCGCATTCGATGCGAAGCGACACGAGGTTTGGGTCGCGGACACGGGCAACAGCGCGTTGTCCGTGCATCGGCCGGAAGGCGTAGAGCTTTATGAGTTTCGCGGCGGCGCGAAGCTGATCGATCCCGTACGTTTATCCATTGCGCCTAACGGGGACGTGTTAGTCATTGAAGGCAATCGCAGTGTCGTGCGCGTTTTCAATTACCGCGGAAGCTACAAGGGCGATCTGGCATTGTCTGGTCTCGAAGCCAAGCCGATTATTGGCGCGGCGGCTTATGGTCCGGACGGCATGCTGTACGTCGGCGACAATAAAACGTCGCAGGTGTTCGTCTATGACAGCAATCTGAAATTGCGATTTCAATTCGGCAGCCACGGCACGGACGAAGCGCAGTTCATGTCGATCTGCGGGATCGCATTCGGTCCCGATGGAAATGTGTATGTCGCGGATCAGATCGGTCTGGCCGTGCAGGTTTTCGATTCCCAGGGACATTTCATCCGCGGGTGGGGCCGGCACGAGATGGGCGGCGAGCACGTATCACTGCCGTCAGGGATCGCCGTGATGGCGAGCGGGTACGTGCTCATTACGGATGAACTGCGGCATCAGTTAAAGGTGTTTTCGCCCGACGGTAAATTCCTCTCCAACGTCGGCGGTCTCGGCGACATCCCCGGCCTCCTGAATTTCCCCACGGACGTCGTAGTGGGGGACAAGGATCGCGTGTACGTCGCGGAGCGCGGCACATCGCGCGTGCAGATTTTCGAGCTGACGTTTCGGAACGAATGAAGGCGCGTACTCGTCTCAACGACATGAGACGCGTGGTCGTCGTCGCGCTGAGTGTCGTCGTAGTGCTCAGTTGCGAAATTCCTCATGTGGATCGGCAGCCGCAGCGTGAAGCCGTATTGAAGGACGATCTCTTTCTCCTGCGCCGCGCGATCGACCTGTTTTACGCAGACGAAAAGAGGTATCCAACTGCACTCGACGAGTTGGTACCGAACTACCTTCGTCGAATTCCCATTGATCCGATGACCGGTGCGCCGACCTGGGTTGTAGTGCGCGATGGCGCTGCGGTAGTCGATGTGAAGAGTAGTGCACGTGGCACCACGGACGATGGCGTTCCGTACAATCAGCTCTAGCGCGAAGTCGGCCGCGACGGCGATATCCTGCACGCCACCCCTGCGAGTATCTCGCCTTCCGCACTGCCTCCCGTCCGTCGCGACGTCCCTATGGCGAGACGGCGATGAATCTTCTACACTGCCGCACCTCATGTATTCCGTCGAGAAACACGCAGGTCGCCTGATCGAGGTGAAGCTCGCCTCGCCGCTCACCGCCGAGGACGTCCAGCAGTTCATTCAGAAACACCTCGTGTTGATGCAGCAGATCCCCGGCAAGTACGTCGGCGTCGTGAATCTGCTCGATGCGCACGTGTTTCCGCCGGCCGTCGCGCAGATGCTCTCGCAGATGTTGTCGGGCGCGTCGTCGCACGTCGAGCGCACGGCGCTACTGATCGGCGAGAGCGCGGTCTTCAGCCTGCAGGTCGAGCGCGTCATTCGCGACGCGCAGAATCCGAATCGCCGCGCGTTTCGCAATCCGCGCGAGCTGATCACGTGGCTGAGCGAAGTCCTGTTGCCGGCGGAACAGCGGCAACTCGAAAAGTTTATGGCCGAGGCGACGCATCGTCCGGCGACGTCGGCGTCGCGATAATCGGGCTTACAGCACGCCGCGAACGAACGCGACGAGAGTGGCGACGAGCAGCGTCAATCCACATCCGAGGAGGAGCGGCAATCCGAACGCGCGTTCGTCGGCGCGGCGATAAAGAAACGCGCTTGCCGATACTGTCGCGCCGATCGCGAATCCCTCGCGCGATCCCGCAAACCAATCCGGCGGGATGTTCGCTGTCCATAAGCATGCGATGGCCGCGACGCCACAGACAAACGCCGCGCGTGTTTGGAGTGCGCCGCGAATCCATCCGAATTGCGCCGGCAGCGCGATGCCGAGGATGAGGACGAAGGCGCTGGCGACGAGCGTCGACTGCATCGAGGTCATGATGATTTGTCCTCGGCGCGCAGTGCTGTAATCCGCCAATCGAATTTCTGCGCGAACTCGCGCTCCATACGATCGAATTCAGCGTGATATTCGTGCGCATGCGGAGACGGAATCGCGATTGAGCCTTCGGTGAATTCCATTGTGGTGAGAACGTCGATGAATTCGTCCTCGGGCCCGTAGGTGTACAGAACGTCATGCGCGTCCAGCACAATCGTCGCGAGAGGATTGCGCCCGTGGATCCAGAGATTGGATCGGCCGTCCTGTTCAAACAGCTCGCGATATTCGAACAAGGCATTACGAATCTCGTCAAACGACAATGGGGGACTTTGATACCGACCCTCCGCCGAGCCGCCACGCGGCGTGATCAATACCCACAGCAATAAAAGCGGCTCGCTCAGCCTTGCCGCCAACGCCAGCGCAACATCGACCGCCGATTCGGAAACAGCCGCCACAATGCGCGTCCCACTGGACGTTTGTTCCCGCCACCAATGGCGCTCATACCGGTGCGCGCTCCAGGCCTCGCCGGTAAGCGAGGAGAATTTCGTTAATCGCACAATGACTAGTCTACGGATACGATACGCGGGATGCGAACAACGACACTGTATCGGCCTGGCGGCCCGGACGAGTTGCGTCTTCTCGAACAGAGCGGATGGCGACGCTGGCCGCCGCGTTTACCGGGCCAGCCGATTTTCTATCCGGTCACGAACGAGGAGTATGCCGTCGAAATCGCGTCACGTTGGAACGTCGACGAAAGCGGCAGCGGGTATGTGACGCGTTCGAAGTCCGCGCGGAGTTCATGGAGTGGTTCGAAGTGCAATGCGTTGGCGCAGCTCGAAGAGCTCAATGACAATTATCGTCGGGACAATCGACGTGATTCGCGAATTCTTTCGCGAATCGCTAAGTCTTAGCCGTAACTTCCGCCGACAATCGATCGAGATTCTCTTCATTCGCGGGCACCACAATGTGCTCGATCCGCCGCGCGACATCCGGATCCTCGAACGTCTGCGCCCACGAAACGGTCGTTCCGGTCTCGGATGGTGTTAGCTCGATGATCAGCCGGTACTTCGGCGACGAAATATGCTGGATCTCGACCTTGTGCGGCGCGTCGACCTCGATGAACACACTTTCATTTCGGTAGTGACCGGCTTTCGGCCCGTGCATCGTGTAAAGCCAGCGCCCGCCTGTGCGGAACTCGCACGTGTCGAATGTGTTCGTGAAGCCCGCCGGTCCCCACCAGCGCGCCAGGCGTTCGGGATCGGTGAACGCGGCGAACACATCTTCCACGGTGGCGGGGATTGCGCGAGTCGTAGCGAACGTCATTTGCGCGAAAGCTTAATACAGCTCGCGAGCGGCGAGTCATTCGCCACAGGAACGTTCCCAAACTCTTCCACGCCGATTGCGTAGCATCACGCGGTGGACATGCTTCTCGTCATCCTTGCTCTCATCGCCGAGACGCCGTCCGGCGGATGCACCGCGCCAACCTTTCAGCCGCCGGCGCGTTACGCGGTCTCGCCCGTACAGGCGTTGCTCGTGCGCGATCTCAATGGCGATGGTGAGCCGGAGATCATCACGTCCGGTAATCAGATTGCGCAATTCGAATCGTTCTCGCTGCTCCCGAATCGCGGCGACGGCACGTTCGAAGCCGAGCGAAAAATTCAAACCAGGATCGGCGAGCGCATTGAGGACGCCGCTGATTTCGACGGCGACGGTTATGCTGATCTGATCGTTGCGAATTACTGGCAAAACGGCATTGCCGTTTATCGCAGCCTCGGCGCATCGCAATTCGCCGGTGCAATTCCTTATGACACTGCGACGCACGGCGGGCCGTCGCGGGCAATTGATTATGACCGCGATGGTCTGCTCGATCTCGTCAGCTTGTCCTTCGGATCCGCGAACAACGTTCGTGTGCATCTCTTTCGCGGACGCGGTGATGGCACGTTTGACGCGAAGAAAACCTTCGATACGACAGTGCCGGTTGGCGCGACTCCATCAATGCGCTTCCGTGATGGCAAGCTAGAGATTCTCGTCGCTGCACATGGCGGGCAACTCGGGATCCTGCGTCTCGAATCGAATGGCGTTTTCGTGTCTGCATTAGATGCGGGACCAGGATTCGATTTGAATTGTCTTTTTGCCGATATCGACGGTGACGGGATTGAAGACGTCGTCGACACAAACGACGGCGGCGATGACGCCGCGACAAATCCTAACGAATGGGTATTTGTGCGATTGGCCGACAATCACGGTGGATTCGGGACGCGCGTGCAACTCGCGCATCCGCGGCGCATGGAGTATCCAACCGAATTGCGCGCGGGTGATTTCGACGGCGATGGCGCGCTCGATCTCATTGTGGGCGACTTTAAAAGCTCGATTCTGAATCTCTATCGCGGACATCAGTCGACCGAGTTCGATGCGCCAATCGCGATTGATGCAGGTGCGCCGGTCAATGAGATTGCCGCCGCTGATGTCAATCGTGACGGGCGTCTCGATCTCGTGACGCTCAATGACGATCAGACGGTGTCGGTGCTCTTGAACAATGGCGGAAATTGTGCGCCTGGCCGCCGCCGTGCCGCGCGTCATTGAGCGTCAGCCGCGTATGATGGCGGCATGCCGCTCGAGATTTTCAAGGTCACGGACACAATTCTCTGTGTTCGCAGACGCTCGTATTTTTCGTGCTCGTATCTCGTGCGTACCGCGGATGGTTTGATTGCGATCGATGCGGGCATGGCGTCCGACGGCACGGACGTGCTCCAGGCTCTCGCGCACCTCGGCGAACCGGTCTCGAACTTGCGCGCGATGCTCCTGACGCACTGGCACAATGACCACGTCGCCGGTGCCGCGGCGATTGTGGAGCTTGCGAACGTGCCGGTTTATTACCACGCTGGCGAGAAGCCGTTTCTTACGGGCGAGGTTGCGCATGGCGGGATTCGCGGTGCGTTCTCTGAGTTGATCCCGGAGTTAGGACTGCTCGTCTTGTTCAAGGGATTATTGAAGGATGCGCCACCGCGCTCTGTGAGTGCGACGCGGTATGTCGAAGATGGCGAGGAAAGATTCGGATTCGAAGTCATTGCCGCTCCGGGCCATACGCCGGGAAGCGTGGCGTATTACTACAAAGCGGAGCGTGTGATGTTCAGTGGCGATGCGTTAGCGGTCGTCGGCAAAGAGATTCGGTTTATGGCCCGAGGAGTGACGCCGGATAAGCCGCGTGCGCGTGCGTCGATGGAGCGCCTGCTCGCGTACGACATGGATATGCTTTGCCCGGGGCATCGCTATCCATTGAAAGAGCGTGTCAATGAGGCGCGGAGGTCGGCGCTGGCGAAGGTGGTAAGCAGCGATGCGTGGCCGCTGTTGGGATGATTCAGCCATTTGCGATATGCGTGATTTGTGGCCGGTGGTTCAACGCGATTTCGCGCCCGACGGTTCGCTTCGCGATATTTATGTGCACGACGCCTCTCTTGACGATTGGAACCGTGTCGTTGCGATTGCGCGTGACCGCTATCGATGTGAGGTAATCGCGAATGGCCGGGAATTGGCGTCTGATTTGACAGTGAGCTCGTTTTCTTCCGAGCGCGCGACCGTCCTGATCTAAATGGATGCGTTTGCGATCACCGGCCATTGCTTCAGGATCAACGAAATCGAACTGGACGCCGTACTCACGCCCGAAAACCTGCCGGAGTCTCCAATCCTGACGGTGACGCCGACCGGAGACGTGCTGCTCGGTCAATCACACGCCCACCTGCGACATCCATCACATCACACCCGTGACAGCGCACGACTACGTCAGTGACGCCACACCAAAAACCACTGCGTGCTCCATCACCACAAACCTCGCATTCCGCACACAATCCATGTAACAAAGCTCACGATTTCGACTCGCTACAGTGCATTGTGAGCAACGTGTGCGGCCGTCCCCGAAGACGCCGGTCGTAATTGCGGGAAATTCCCCACAAATGGCGCGTAAAAATCCCCACTGTGGGGTTAGAACCAGTACGAGAGACCTCCTTCAAATCTCCTAAGTCACTGTGCGCAATGAGCGTTAGGCGTAATCGCGCTCAGTGGCACCTCGCTCGCTCTATTAGGGCCGCGAAGAGAGCCTCCTGACACAAAGGGAGGCGCGATTAAGGGAGAAAACATGAAGAAGTTCGTCGTTCTACTCGGACTGCTTGCCCTCGCCGCGATGCCGGCGCTGGCGGCGACCGACAACTATCACTACAACTCGACCATGAAGTGTTCGGATTGCCACTCGATGCACGCCAGCGCGCACGAGAACCTGCCGGTCGTGGCCGGCCTCGGCACCGAGATCAATGACCCCAATGGCGGCACGATCAAGAGCCAGTTCTACTTCCCGACCGGTCTTGCTCCGCAGCACTACCTCCTCAAGAACACGGACGTGTGCGCGACCTGCCACAAGGACCAGACCTTTGCTCCGGACGTCGTCGGCGACAACCTCAATGGGTATGTTCGTTCGGCCGGTGGTGTGAAGGAAGCCGGTGAGACGAATGGCGGCGGTCACGTGATCGGCTCGACCACGCGTCCCCCGGGATACGACGGCGCGGGCGTCGGCAACTACTTTGCCGCCGGCTCCGTCCTCGAGTGCTACTCGTGCCACTCGGCACACGGCGGCACCGCCTACCGTAACCTCGGCTCCTACCAGATGCGTTCGGCGATCGGTATGGCCACCGCCAGCGCCGTCATGCCGACCGTGGCCAAAGCGGCCGCGTTCGATACGACCAAAGACGTCACGATCATCGGCGGCGACACCTACACGTTCGGTACCCCGGCGAACTTCGTGAATTACTACGGCCGCGACAACATCGCGTACGCCAATAACCAGGCCGTGACGTTCAACGGCACGACCTCGACCAACCGTATGGACCAGTTCTGCGGCGTTTGCCACGGCGCGTTCCACGGTGGATCCGAAACTGACGCCACCACGGTCGGCGACGGTACTGCAGTCGTTCGCCACCCGACGAGCACCAAGACCATCGGCGCG
>JBQCJC010000714.1:0-2609 GCA_051953135.1 Thermoanaerobaculia bacterium
AAGAGGCCGAAGACGATCGACGGAACGCCGGCGAGATTCGCGACAGCCGCGCGAGTCACGGTCGCGAGCAGCGCGGACATCGCGCGAAAGAAAAGTTTGCGGCGACCCGGCAAGCCTTTCGACACGCGGAAGCGCCGCCACGCGAGCGAGAGTCCCTCGGCGGGTGTGTATTCGTGGAGATAAACCGCGGTCGCAACACCGAGCGGCACGGCGACAACGGACATGAGAATCACGAGCGCCGCGGTGCCGACGATCGCCGGCAGAATGCCGCCTTCAGTCAAACCGGCGCGCGGCGGTTGAGAGATGAACTCCCACGTGACCTGACCCGCGCCATGAATCGCGATGTTGCCGATGATCACGAGCAGAATCGCGATGATCAGCACGACGCTCAGCGCGAGCAGAGCGATGAAAAATTTGTCGAGGATGCGGCGATCGGTTTTTGTGTAACTCGCCGAAGCCGGCGCAGGCATCGTCGTCATCGCGCGACTCCCTGCATGCGGCGCTGCATCGTGCGGATGACGTATTGCCCAACGCTGTTGCTGATGAACGTGATCACGAAGAGCAGCGTGCCCATGAAGAACAGCGATGCGTAATGCGCGCTGCCGACGACGACTTCGCCCATCTCCGCGGCGATCGTCGCGGAGAGGGTTCGCAGCGGATCGAAGAGCGAGAACGATGTGATCGCGGCGTTGCCGCCGGCCATCAGGAGAATCATCGTTTCGCCGATCGCACGTCCGAACGCGAGGACGAACGATGCGAAGACCGCGGGTGCTGCGGCAGGAAGCACGACTTTCCAGGCGGTCTGAAACTTCGACGCGCCGAGCGCATACGAGGCTTCGCGATACGAGCGTGGCACCGCGGAGAGTCCGTCTTCGGAGATCGTGAAGACGATCGGCACGAGCGCGAAGCCGAGTGCGAGTCCGGCGTTGATGGCGTTGAGTCGGTACGTGAATCCGAATGTGTCCTGCAGCCACGTTGCGAGGACGATGAGTGCGAAGAAGCCCATGACGACGGAGGGAACGCCCGCAAGTAACTCGATCACCGGTTTGATGACTTCGCGTAGTTTCGCGGGCGCGAATTCCGAGGAGAAGAGCGCAGCGGCAACACCGACCGGACACGCGAAGAGCAAACCGACGACGGTGCCTTTGAGCGTGCCGAGGATGATCGGCCACAGCGAGACTTTCGGCTCCTCGGACGTCGGCTGCCACACGTACCGATCGGTGATCGATTCGCCGTCCTGCTTCGCCACGAAGAACTTCGTGAGATTCGCTTCCTTCTTCACTTCAGGATCCGTGAAGATCGGCAGCGTCTCCTTGAACGTGAAGACGAAGATCAGAAAGATGAAAACGATCGCGACCCAGCCGGCGAGCGAGAACGCGCCGGTCATGAAGCCGTCGATGAGCTTACGGGCGCGATTCATTTCGTGCTTGTAGTCGTGCTTGTAGTCGCGGTCGTCGCCGTGGTGTCGGTCGTCGCAGCCGTGCTGGTCTCGCCGATGTGCTCGTTCGTCGCGAGCGGGAAGTAGCCGACCTTCGCCACGAGCGCCTGCGCCTCGGGCGTGAGCGCCCAATCCGCAAACTTCGTGACGCGCTCCGGCGCGTTCGCGGCGTAGTAGAAGAAGAGTTTGCGGCTCAGCGGATACGTGCCGTCAGCAACCGTCGCTTCGCTCGGCGCCACAGGCGCTTTGCCAGTCGCGGCGATCGACAGCGCTTTCACGTTCTTCTCGTACGCGATGCCGCCGTAGCCGATGCCGTTCTTATCGCGGCCGACAGCGTTGATGATCGCGGCCGTGCCCTGCAGCGTCTGCACGGTGGGCGAGAAATCACCCTTCTCGAGTACGTGCTCGCGGAAGTAGTCGTATGTTCCGCTCGATGATTCGCGGCCGTAGAGGATGATCGGCGCGTTCGGCCCGCCGACTTCGTTCCAGTTCTTCGTCTTGCCCTGGAAAATGTCTTTGAGCTGCGCGATGGTCAAGGTGTTGACCGGGTTAGACTGATGCACGAAGACGCCGAGCGCGTCGAGCGCCACCGCGCGCTCGATGACATCGGCGCCGCGGCTCTGCTTCGCTTTCTCTTTCTCTTCGTCCTTCATCGGACGCGAGGCCTGCGCGAGATCGACGGTGCCGTTGATCAGCGCCGCGATGCCGGTGCCGCTGCCGCCGCCATTGACCTGGACGACCTGGCCGGCATTCTTCGTCATGTACTCCTCGGCGAGACGCTGGCCGAGGATGACCATCGTGTCCGAGCCTTTGATCGTGAGCGGTTTGTTTGACGCTGCCGACTGCGCGGTATCCGTGCCGGTTGCGGACTGCTTCTCTCCGCCGCCGCAGGCGACGAGCGCGAGAGTAAGGAGGAGCGTAGAGACAATTCGACCCGAGTGCTTCATGCCCGGCAGGTTAGGAGCGAGGTGTGGATGGTAAAGGAAGTGAATGTAAATTCGGTGTGAAGGCCTCACCCCATGTCACCCCGAGCGTGAGCGAGGGGCCTGGCGGGCGGGTGGTGCGAGGCACGTTTTACGCGCTCCCACCCGCCAGGTGCCGCCCCCCCCGCGGGGTGTCGTTGGAAAACGGGTGGTGGGTTGACCCCCCCGGCAAGCCCTTCCCCCCCCAC
>JBQCJC010000715.1:0-3170 GCA_051953135.1 Thermoanaerobaculia bacterium
CGCGATTCCAGCTTGCGTCGATGTCGAAGGTCTTCACGTCCACCGCGATTCTGCAACTCGCGGCCAGGAAGCGCCTGCGGCTTGACGATCCGGTCGACCATCATCTGCATGCCTTTCCGTTCGAAGGCATCACCATTCGTCATCTGCTCTCGCACACGTCGGGGCTGCCCGATCTCGAGTTGTATGAAGCGCTGGTGGCGGAACATCCGTCGCGAATCATTCGAAACCGCGATGTCATTCCGGCGCTCATCGCGTGGAAGAAGCCCTTGCCGTTCACGCCGGGATCGGAGTTTCGGTACAGCAACACGAATTACGTGCTGCTCGCGCTGATCATCGAGGAGGCGAGCGGGATGACGTACGCGCGGTTTCTCGAGCGATCGGTTTTTCGTCCGGCGGCGATGCACGATTCGTATGTGCTCGAAGATGCCGAAAGTCCCGATCCGCGGCGCGTGACGAATCACATTCTGCCGGCGATGTACGACACGGTGCCGGTCGATGTGCGTCGCGTGAATCTCCGCGATCCGATCCGCATGCGCCGCATTCGTTACGAGTCTCTCAACCTCGGCGCCACTCTCGGCGATCAAAACATCATCAGCACGACCGCGGATGTTCTCCGCTTCGTGCAGGCATTCCTGAGCGGCAAGCTCGTGAGCACAGCGGCGATGAACGACGCGACGACGCCGTTTCGACTCCGCGGCGGCAATGTGCATTACGACGAGCCCGGCCCGCCGTTCGCGACGCGTTGTTCGTACGGACTCGGATGGGAAACTTGCGCGGACATGATCGGGCACAGCGGCTACAACCGCGGCATCGCCACGATGCTGTATTTCGATCCCACGCGTCGGCGCACGATCGTGATGTTCGACAACCTCGACGGCGAGGATTTCGGACGCAAGCTCGCCTCGGTCATCAATGTGCTGAATGAAAAGCCGCCGGTGGATGTCGATCGCCGAAAGGCAATCACGCGTGAGTACGGGCGTGCGCTCATCGATCGCGGAGCCGCGGAAGCGTTGATCGCGTACAACCGAATGCGCGCCGATCCGATGCACTACACGACCGGCTCGCAACGCGCGACGAACATCCTTGGCTACGACCTGCTGCACAACGGCTACGTCGCCGAATCACTCGAAACGTTTCGCTTGAACGTGATCCTGCATCCACAGGATGCGAATGTGTATGACAGCTACGGTGAAGCGCTCGCGGCGAATGGTCGAACGGCCGATGCGATCGCGATGTATGAGCGGTCGCTCGAGCTCAATCCGGCGAACGAAGCAGCGAAGCGTGCGCTGGAACGATTGCGTGCGTCATCGCACTAGCGTTTCAATTCTGATTGCAACGTCTTCGCATCGCGTACGACCGCGGGGTCGGTGGCAATCGCGAGCAACTCAGACAGCACCTGCAACGCCTCCTTCTTCTTCCCAGCGTTCGAGTACCGAATCGCGTCGTTGTACATGCGAATGTGGCGATTCGCCGCGGCTGTGGCTTCGAGCGATGCGGCTTGCTGCTCGAGCTCGCGTCGTGCGAGGGCATCGGTCGTCGCGGCAGCGAGTGAACGAACGACCGCGGCGGCGCCATCGAGATCGCCATGCCTCGCGAGCTCGTTCGCGCGTGCGGTCTCGGCGACGAGTCGCACGTTCCGCGCGGCGAAGCGCGTCTGCTCATCGCGCGCGTTCACGAGTGCGCGCTGGTACAACGCCTCTGCTTTGTCGGTTTGCGCCGTACGCAAATACATCGCGTACAGGTTCAACAGAAAGTCCGGGCGCTCTGGCGCGAGTTCGAGATGCGCGATGCCTGGCGTGACGTCGTCTTCAACGAGATACGACGTGCCGAGGAAGCCATGTGCGATCGGCGTATCGACCGGCCGGAGCACTTCGCGTGCTTTGCGGAATCGCACGACATCCTCCGGCTTCGGTTCGAACACGCCTGCGAACGGCCCGATTGCGAGCGTGAGCAACGCTTCGGCGTAGGTGAGTCGCACATCGGGATCACTCGGCGCGGCGGCGATCGCGGCTTCGAACTCACCGACGGCCGCGAGTGCACCCGAATGCTTCGGATTCAAGCGCAACGCTTCACGAAAGTGGCGCTGCGGTTCGTTTTCCGCGCCGCTCACGTGCTGGAGAAATCGTCCGAGCTCGAAGAGCAGCGTGGCGCGATCGAGGATTGTCGCGACCGGCATTTCGAATGACGCGGGTGCATCGATGCGAAATCGTTTCGCGCCGGCCTTGAGTGATCCTTCGAAGAGATCGCGCGTCGTGAGTGTGTAGTGCTTTTGCAGCGCGACGTCGATCGGCATCTTCGCTTCGACATCGTGCAGGAACGCGAAGAAGCGATCGGGTCCGCCGCGTTGCATCAGATATTGCACGGACGCCCAGCTTTGCGCGTAGAAGCGTGACGATGCCGCTGCTTCCGATGCATTCGACATCGCGAGCAGTTCCTCGATCGGTCGCGCGCCTTTCATCCGCAGCAGTTGCGTGTGCTCGCGAATGACATCGCCCGCGTAGATCACGCCTTCGTTCAGCGTTGCGTTGCCGAAGAACTCGGCGAGTCCTTCTTCGATCCAGAGTGGCGGGACGGCTTCCTGTTGGCGAAGGAGATCGTGCACGAGCTCGTGCATCGCGGTGCGTTCGATGCGACGTCCGGCATCGATGAACATCGTGCCGCCGTCTTCGTGTCGCACATAGATGCCGGTTGCAGGCGCGCGATCGCGATCGAGAAGAAGATCGAAGTAGGGCTGACTGTCGCGTCGTCTCGCGAAGACGAAGACGGTCGTTGGAATTGCGCCGGTGGTGAAGCGTGCATTCGCGCGCGAAAGCGCGGCCGCAAACGTTTCGAAATTCCGCGCGACTTCGGCGGTGCGCTTCTCATCCGCGCTGCTGATCACATCGAAGTGCGGCGTGCGCAGACGAATCCATCGCTGATCGTCCGCGGGAAACGGAACGGGACGCCGCGTGCGCGGCTGCGCGTCGCGCTTGATGCCGATCGGAACGGGCGGCGTGTACACGTCCTGCGCTGCTGCTGAGAGCGCAAGAAGCGTCGCGAGAAAAAGAAAAGGGCGGTTCACCTGTGAAGATGAACCGCCGTGAAATGCCGTTGATTCTGTGAAGTGGCGGGGGCTCACCCCGCCCGGGCTTAGTGTTTGGGGGGGGGGGGTGCCCCCCCCCCCACCGCGG
>JBQCJC010000716.1:0-3257 GCA_051953135.1 Thermoanaerobaculia bacterium
TGCGACCGCGCGTTCCTTCCACGCATCGCCCAGGTACGATTGGCTGCGAAGGACCTTGTTGATGCGCAACTGAGTACCAATTGCAATCCCTGCATCCGCCAATGCCAGTGCAAACAGCGGCTGCTTCTGCCGCAGTTTTTCCGCGGCTTCCGCCAAAACCCGCACCACGCCCGAGGTGTGAAAGCGGGGGTCGTTTTCGATGGTCGCGGTGCGGAAGGTGTGGAGGGATTCGAGTAAGGGCTGCAGGAGCTCGCGGGCCTGGGCTTGTTCGGCGTGGATTTTTTCCGCGAGATCGGAGAGGGATTTTGGGAGCGGTTGGGCGGATTTGAAATCCTCGGCGACGTCCCACGGAGTTTCGTCCGACAGGGCGCCGTCGAGCGTGCGGATGAAATCCACCGTCTCGCGACAATCGGCGCACGTGCGCAGATGCTCTTCGAGCGCGGTACGGCGTTCGAACGAATCGGGGTCGAACGCGTAGCGCGCGAGTTCGTCTTCGGTGTAGTGCGTCATGGCGCCGGCTCCGTAAGCCTTCGATAGATGTCGCGTGCGCGCTTGCGGCACGAGTGCAGCAGTTGGAACACGTATCCGGGCGTGGTTTCCATGCTGCGCGCGATCGCGTCCGGCTTCTCGTCGTGAATATAGTAACGTTTCAATGTTTCCCTGCACTTTTCGCCGAGCTGCGCAAGCGTGGCACCGAGACTGAGATGCATCGCCCAGCGATCCACCCCGATGGTCGTGCGGTCATCCAGCGTGTCGTCGTGCTCCGGCAAAAGAGGCGCCTCGTACTTTCTTTTTCTCCAGTAGTACTTACAGGCGTGATTGATCGCGACCAAAAGGTACGCGCGGATGTCCTGAACCAGTGGCTGACGTTCCAGGAATGACGCAAATACGTCATGAACGAGTGCTTCGGCGTCACCCGGAGGGATCCGATAGCGCAATTTGGCCGTCGCCTTCAGCAGCGGCGCGTGCGCGTGATAGATCGCCTCCAGGCGTTCCGACGGCGTCGCGATTACGGCTTGATCCGACATCGAGCGCTCCCACAAGCGGCTCTGCGGACTCGGAGAATAACGAAATCGTCCGCGTCGCAGACAATACCCATTTGATTAGAAGGACACGGCCGGAGTTTTTTTGTGTGTAGCGTGGCGCTTTTTTCACCCGCGATGCAAATGCGATGTTTCAGACGATCGTGAACCAGCCGGCCGCGATGCCGATCATGGTGCCTGCGACGATCTCGGTCCAGGTGTGGCGATCGAGATAGCGGCGCGACCATCCGAGCAGCGCGATGAACACGATCACGAACGGTGCCGACCGCGGATGCTGCCAGACGATCAGGACGCCGCAGAAGGTCGTGAACATCATGTGCATCGACGTCTTCAGAAAACGATGCCCGAAGATGCCGGCGGCGAGCATCAGAAATCCGGCGATGAGCGCGCGCATCATGCGCGGACTCGCATCGAGCACGTAAAAAACGCCAGCGGCGAGCAGCAGAGTGAAGAGGCCGGCGACGTACAGGCCGAGGCGTTGATCGCGGCGCGAGACGTCGAAATCGCTCCACGTGCCGCGGCGCACGTTGCGACGAATGATGGCAACGAGCGGAACCGTCGTCGTGAGTGCGACGAGGATCGACCAGCGCCAGCTCTGTGACGTGGCGAAGACCGTGATCGGTGTGAGGAAGAGTGGATTGCCCGCGATGGAGAGGAAGCGGGCGAAGGCGAGCAGGGCGGGGGAGGAGGACAGGCGCGCTGGCCCGTCCTCCGGAATTGACGAGGACAGGCGCTCGCGCCTGTCCATGCTCTTAGCGAGCCGCCTTTTTGATCGCGCCCGAGCGGATGCAGCGGGTGCAAACCTGCATCCGGCGAACCGCGGAGCCAACCATCACGCGCACGCGCTGGAGGTTCGGCATCCAGCGGCGGCTGGACACATTGTGGGCGTGGCTGACCCGGTTACCGAAAACCGGTGCCTTGCCGCAAACTTCGCACATCTTGGCCATCGTAGAACTCCCTTTTTCATTCGCAACCGGCCGCAGGAGCACTGGTTGCAGACTCATCGTCAAATAACGCGAAAGGCGTGAATTGTAGTCAGCGACGCCGCTGTGCGCAAGCCGCCGCATCGGTTCACGCCGCGCAAACACGCGTAATCGTGTCACTTATCCAAATCCTGTAGAGTTGACACCAAAAATTAAACGTTGTAATTTCGCTGCACCTTTCCTATACCCGAGCCTGTGAGAAGTGAGTGTGAGATGGATGGGGTGAGCGGTGTTCTTCTCAAAGAGCAAAAATGTCGTCGGCCTTGATATCGGCTCGTCAGCGGTCAAACTGGTCGAGCTGAAAGACACAAAAGGCGGGAGCTACTCGCTCGTCAAGCTCGGTTCCGAGCGGCTATCGCCAGAGGCCATCGTCGACGGTTCCATCATGGACTCGTCCATGG
Source organism: Thermoanaerobaculia bacterium (assembly GCA_051953135.1). Taxonomy (GTDB): domain Bacteria; phylum Acidobacteriota; class Thermoanaerobaculia; order Gp7-AA8; family Gp7-AA8; genus QHVT01. The sequence continues at coordinate 2,428 of JBQCJC010000716.1, forward strand.
TGGTCGAGACGATCCAGCGCCTGAACACGGATCACGGCGTAAAGAATTCCAATTACTCGACTTCGCTCTCCGGGCACAGTGTGATCATCAAGAAGATCACGCTGCCTGCGATGTCGCCGGAAGAGCTCGCCGAATCGATCCAGTGGGAAGCCGAGCAATACATCCCATTCGACATCAATGACGTCAATCTCGACTACGTCCCGCTGAATACTCCGGGATCGGGCGACAACATCGACGTCATCCTCGTCGCGGTCAAAAAGGAAAAGATCAACGACTACACGTCGGTGATCAGCCAGACCGGGAAGCTCGCGGTTCTCGTCGACGTCGATGCGTTCGCGCTGCAGAACTGCTACGAGACCAACTACGAGGTCGAGGATGGAAAAGTCCTCGCGCTCGTGAACGTTGGCGCATCGGTCACGAACGTGAACGTGCTTTCCGGCGGAACTTCGATGTTCTGGCGTGACATCACGTTCGGCGGCAATCAGTACACGGATGCGATTCAGCGCGAGCTGAGTCTGTCGTTCGAGCAGGCCGAAGAGCTGAAGCGTGGCAAGCCGGTCGCGGACTACACGATTCAGCAGGTCATCCCGATCCTGAATTCGGTCTCTGAAGATTTCGCGGGCGAGCTGCGGAAGACGCTCGATTTCTTCACCGCGACCTCGGGTGCCGAGCGCGTCGACGAGATCGTTCTCGCCGGCGGCGGCTCCGGCGTGCTGAACCTCGACGCGATTCTTCGCGACAAGTTCGGCATCCCGGTGGCGATCATGGACCCCTTCCGAAAAATCACCGTCGACGAGAGTCAGTTCAACCCCGAAGAACTGGCTGAGATT